>DATBHW010000055.1 GCA_036557285.1 Ktedonobacterales bacterium | reverse complement strand
CACACAAAAGTTACATACCTCCAGGGGGTATCTCAGCCGTATCTGGTAAGGCGGGCGGGCGATTTCAACCGCCCGACAGATGCTCGGCCCCTTCCGGCTCGGCATGCACCACCGCGTCCATCACCTGCGGAACCTGGCGCTGAATCTCCGCGCTGACCTGATGGGCAATCGTGTGCGCTTCCTGAATCGAAAGCGTGGGGTCCAACCCCACCGCCATATCCAGCAGCACGCGGTTCCCCGCGATGCGCGCCCGCAGTTCGCGCACCTCCCTCACCTGTGGAAAAGCCACCGCCACCTCGGTAATGCGATCAAGCAGCGCTTTGGGCGGCGCCTTATCCAGCAAAATGCCTGTCGTGCGCACACCGCTGCGTAGCGCCGTTCCGCCAATCACCAGCGCCACCGTGATCGCGGCAAGGGGGTCGGCAATCGGAAAGCCCAGCGCGGCGAAGATCAAGCCAACGATCACAGCCACCGCGCCCCACATATCCGAAAGGAAATGAAACGAATCGGCCTCCAGCGCGGCGCTGCCGCCGCTTGCCCCGGCTGCCCGGTCCAGATAGCGGCTGGTCGCCAGATCGATCACCAGCGACCCACCCATCACCGCAAACGCCCACCACTGCACATCAATCGTAAAACCTGTAATGATGCGCACAATCGATTCATAGATCAAAATACCGCTGGCAATGCCGATAATCAGCATTTGCAGCAGGCTGCTCAGGTTCTCGTAGCGCGCGTGTCCAAACGCGTGATGGCTGTCCGGGGGGACTTCGGCGCGACGAATGCCCCAGACCGCCAGCACGCTTGCCGTCAGATCGGTCAGCGAATGGACGGCCTCGGCAATCAACCCGATGCTGCCCGCCAGAAACCCCACACTGGCCTTGACCAGGATCAAGAGCAGGTTCACCCCCACCGAAACAAGCGCCGCCCGTATCTTTCCTGGCGTCGCTGGCTCAGGCGAGGGGGTCTGTATTGATTGGGGTGGCAGCACAGATTCGGCCATCAGCGCCGTCCATTCGCTGGGAGCCAGCGGTGCTTTCCTCCGGCTCCTGATAGGCTACACCACAAAGTTCCCGTTTTTGTTGAACAATTGCCCATCCACCCACACCTCGCCGCCGTCACGCAAATCGCAGATCATATCCCAGTGCAGCGAGGACTGATTCTTCGCGCCCGTATCAGGATAGCCCGCGCCCAACGCCATATGCACCGAACCACCGATCTTCTCATCGAACAGGATATTCTTGGTACCCCGGCTGATGCCAAAATTGTTGCCGAAGGCAAACTCACCCAGGCGGCTCGCGCCCTCATCCATCTTCAACATCTGCTCCAGCAAGTCCTGGCCCACATCCGCCGTCGCCTCCACCACCTTGCCCCCCTCAAAGCGCAGGCGCACGCCCTCCACCGGACGCCCCTGGAACATCGCCGGAAGCGTGAAGCGAATATGCCCGTTGACCGAATCTTCCACCGGCCCGGTAAAGAACTCGCCATCGGGGAAGTTCTTCTGCCCATCCGCATTGATAAAGATGCGGTCCTTCACCGACAGATGCAGATCGGTGTCTTTGGCGATCACATGAATCTGCTCTTTGCCCTTCATCCAATCCACCAGACGCTGTTGATCGGCCCCCAGCGCCTTCCAGCGCGCTACCGGGTCATCATCGTTCAGGAAACACGCCTCGTAGACAAACTCGCTAAAGTCCGCCAGCGACATCCCCGCATCCTGCGCGTAGGCGTTCGTCGGATAGAGCGTCAGGCTCCACTTCAGGTCGCCAACAGATTGCCGCCGCATAAACGTTTCGATCAGCTCTCGCCCCGCCTGCTGCTGCATGGCCTGCCTCGCCGGGTCGGCGTTTGCTAGCGAGCGCGTGTTCTCCTCCGCGATAATCTGAAGCGTGGCGTTGAACTCGCTGATAACCATTTTCGCTATTGGCGAGATGTCCTTCAGTTGGTCCTCGTTCGCCTCTTTCAAGAAAATCTCTTGTAGGCCCGGCACGTTGATGTTCACTTCAGGATGCGCGCCCACCCGCAGCGCCTCGCGGTAGACTTCCGTAACCAGGGGCGCTGCCTGGGGCGAACTCATAATCATAAACCTGTCGCCGGGCTGGACGCCCACCGAATAGCGCACCAGTACCTCGGCCCAACGCCGCAATCGTAGATCAGCCATAGGGGTAATGGCTCCTTCTTCTCTAAACTATCGCTTTACCCGAACCGGCAGCCTCCAAACACTGTGGTTCTATTCACTACTACGATGCTGAACTTCAGATTATCACAAGTCAGTTTCATATTCTTAATATATCCCCTTCGGATTCTGATATGTGTGCTTCAGATCGAAGACAGCCGCCAGCGCCCGAAGGGTGTCTTCACCCTCAGCATCACGCGTAGCCGTGTTGTAAGAGGTGTTCTCCTGCGCGCCGCGCGCCTTCAGCATTGGGCCGCTCGTAGTCGAACGTATCAGCCAGCCGGTCTGCAATGCTAAAGGCCGCGCAGACAGCAATCGCTTCTTCGATGCCTTCGTCGCTCACACCCGCCTGACGCATGCGCGCTATATCCTCGGATGAGATTTCATCTGGTCGCAGCGTCAGCGTTTCCAGAAACCCCAATACTGCCCGCAGCTTCTCGCTGACCGGCGCGCTGCGCCAATCGCTCAGCACCGCCTCAATCAAAGCCGCATCTTTCATTCCCGCCAGCGCGACCGCGCCGTGGATGGTCGTTCAGTAGACACACTGATTCAGCCGCGAAACAAACGCCGCAAAGAGTTCGCGTTCGCCCTGCGTCCATTCCGCCGATGGCTGGTGCTGGGTCGCGTCAACAAAGGCCGAGAACGCCATCCCGAAAAAAGCGGGACGGTAGGCGAGCAGCCTGGTCATATCGCTGACGCGGCCCCCACGTTCCAGCATCCGCTGAAACGCCAGCTTTTGCTCGTAGCTGTGCCCGCTCTCAAGAATCTGTAGGCGCATCAGCGCCTCCTTTCGTGGCGCGCAAGACCGCCATCCCGCGCTCATAGCGACGGATAGCCGCGCCCATTGCCGCGCTAATCACCGCCTCGAAGATGGTGTCCTCGGCATAGCCAGCCGCCAGCAGCCCCCGTATATCCTCGTCGGTCACTGTATAGGCGGAGCGCGTGACCTTGGTGAGCACCTTCGCCAGCGGCTCATCCATCTGCTGGCTGGCCGGTCCCTGGTCGGGATTGGCGCTCCAGGTAACGATGCGCTGGCGCTCCTCCTGGCTCAGCACACCTGGCCCCTCCAGACTGGCCTCGCGCAACTGGCGAAACCGCTCATGAATTGATGCGCTCAAGCGTCTGTCCCCCTTTAGAGGCTGGCGGTTAAAACCGCGCCTGGGTGGCCCAGGGCCACAAAACCCGCACAGGCGAGTTAGACGAATGCCCGGCATGCCGGGGTGGGGCCGAGGGGGCATGTACCGCCGCCGTCCCCGGCGGCCCATCGCTGGCCTACGCGAACGCTCCCCCTGGCGGTACACGCCATGTGTACTGCCAGCCTGCCCTCAAACCAGCAGCTTGCCATCTTTCAAGAACAGCGTATCATCCACCCAGACCTCGCCGCCGCCCGCCTCCGGGCGCAGATCGCAGACCATATCCCAGTGCAGCGCCGATAGATTCTGCCCGCCCGTCTCTGGATAGCTGCTGCCCAACGCCAGATGCACGGTGCCGCCGATCTTCTCATCAAAGAGCGTGTTGCTGATGCCGCGTGTAATGCCAAAGTTGTTGCCGAAGGCAAACTCGCCCAGCCGCCGCGCCCCATCGTCCATCTTCAGCATCTGCTCCATAAACTCCTGGCCCTGGGCCGCCGTCGCCTCGACCACCTCGCCTTTGCGGAAGCGCAGGCGAATATCCTGCACCACACGCCCATTGATCGCCGACGGGACCATATAGCGAATCGTACCCTCGGCGGAATCTTCCACTGGCCCGGTGAAAAACTCGCCGCTGGGAAAGTTGCGCTTGCCATCGCTGTTGATAAACGTGCGCCCCTCGATAGAAAGTGACAGATCAGTATCGCGCCCCAGCACCCGCACGCGCTTTTTGCCCTTGAGCCAATCAACATAACGCTGCTGAGCCGCGCCCAACGCGCGCCAGCGTTCGGCAGGATGCTCGTCGTTCAAGAAGCAGGCCTCATAGACAAACTCGGTAAAATCTCCCAGCGACATCCCCGCGTTCTGCGCATATGCCTGCGTGGGATAGAGCGTGCCGCACCACTTGAACTGTCCCTGCTGCTCGCGCTCACTGAAGCGCCGCCGTGACGCGGCGTTCGCCCGCTGAAGGATCGCCTGGCGCGATGGGTCCACGCTCGCCAGGGAGCGCACATTCTCCTCGCTGCCAATCGAAAGCCGGGCGCTGATCGTCTCGGCCATCACTTCATCCATTGGCGAGACAAATGCAAGCTGCGCATCAGAGGCTTCTTTCAGCGTGATTTCCGTGAGGGCGGGCAGCGAGATGCGCGGCAGCGGTTTACCGCCTGCCCGCAAGATTTCGCGGTACACCTCTTCGACCAGCGGCGCGGCCAGCGGCGCGGCGTTAATCACCACCGTCTCGCCCGGCTGCACGTACAAACAATAGCGCGTGAGCGTCTCTGCCCAGCGCCGGATGCGTGGATCGGCCATAGCTACTCCCTTACTAGATACATACCAGGAGGCGCAGCATCGCTCACTTGTAGCGCCGCCTTCCAGGCGGCAGGGGGGCTGCGGGGGCCTGTACCGCCGCCGCCCCTGGCGGCTAACGCTGCGCCAGCTCGAGCGTTCGCTTCCAGGGCCAACGGACCGGCAGGCCAGCGTTGAGCCGCCTGGAAGGCGGCGCTACAGGTACAACGCTCCTCTTCATGCGAAGTTGATTTCACAGCCCTATAACCCCTGCGCGTTGATGATACCAGATGCGCATCGCTTGTACAACTATTCGCCTGGGCGATGCACACGCCACCCGTACCGCCGCCGTCCCGGCGGCCAGCGTTGGGCCAGCACGGAGGCTGGCGGTACAGGCGGCGCAGCCCTGCCCGTACCGCCGCCGCCCCTGTCGGCGCAACCGCTCGCTAGCATGAACACCGCTACCTGTAGCGCCGCCTTCCAGGCGGCCAGCGTTGAGCCAGCACGGAGGCTGGCGGTACAAGCAGAGGCCGCCTGTACCGCCGCCGTCCCTGGCGGCGCCGGGCGGGGAGGCGGCGGCGAACCGCTGCGGTATCTCCCATGCTGCCCCTCAGAACAGCCTGCCTAGCTCAGCGCCCGCTGAAAGGCGACCAGAGGCGCTTCAAGCCAATCGCGGCGCTGCGCCTCCTCCCAAAGCTGCCACAGCCGCCGCGCCTGCATGGCGAACAGCAGGTTATGCGTCAGCCCGCCCACCAGCCCTTCCGGCGCTTCCAACAGCCGCTCGATCAGCCCGGCAGTAAGCGTGATCTCCGCGCCGATACGCTCCTCGCTGAAATCATGCAGTTCAGCCACCTCATAGCCGCCCCGAATCGTATTGGGTAAAGCGGGCGGCGTCTCCCAGCGCAGCGGGCCGCGCGTCGGCTTGAAGCGTTCGCGCAGGATGGCCGTCAGAGCAGCGGGCAGGGCTTCCGTCAGGAAGGTCAGGTCACGCACGCGCCGGAACGACCAGTCGAGCGGGCGATAGCGGCGATCTCCGGGCCAGAACGTCGGGCCGCTGCAACGAGTGAAGGGTTGGGGGACGGGCGCGCCCCAGGCAAAAGCCGTCGAAGCGGGAGACATACAAGCATTCCTCCTCGTGCGCAAAGCGCAAGCGGGACAGCGTGCTGCGCTGCCTGCGCGAGATGCGCAGCGGCCACCTGCTGGACCCCATGAAACGTTCCCGTTTCACGCTTCCGGCTGCCGGACTGGCAACCGAATCCAGAAGGTGGCCGCTGGAGGATTTGTGCTATAGAATGCCTCCAGCCCCACGTCCTGGGTAACTTCCAGGTTTGGGGTCAGTGGCGTCGTCGGTGTTTTAGACCGGCGGCGTCACACGATAACCGCTGCAAGACAATCGTTGAAAGGGTTCCTGTACCTCAGTCTGGAAGCAGTATACTTGTTTATCGCGTGGTTGTCAAGGGGCAGCCACAGGATGGTTCCACCACACAGGAGGTGTTGGCAAGCGCGACCTGTCACTTGTAGCGCCGCCATCCTGGCGGCCAACGATTCGCCAGGGCGAGCGTTCGCCCCCAAGGCCAACGGACCGGCAGGCCAGCGTTGAGCCGCCTGGAAGGCGGCGCTACAGGTACCACACCCCGCAGCCCCTGCCGCCTGGAAGGGACGCGCGAGCGACCAGCGGGAGCGAGAATGCCGAGGCTGGACCGCGCGACCGAGCGTAGCGAGGGAGGGTGCGGGAACCCAGTTCCCGCAAGCGGTCCAGGCCGCAGGCCCAGCCGAGGCAAACGTCCCTTCCCGAAGGGGGCGGCGCTACAAGTGGCGTCCCCCCGATAGTTGGTGGGACCCCACAGGATCAAAGACTAGCGAACCCAAAGAAGCCAAAGCACCCGAAGGAGCAAACGCTATGCGCATCGCGCTCATCTCAGACATTCACGGCAATTGTTTCGCCCTGGACACCGCCCTGGCCGATCTACGCAGCCATTCCGTCGCTCAGATCGTCTGCCTGGGCGACGCCATTCAGGGCGGCCCGCAGCCCGCCGAAACCGTTCAGCGGCTGCGCGAACTGGGCTGCCCTATCGTCATGGGCAACGCCGACGCATGGCTGTTGGCTGAAGAGAACGACAGCGCCGAACCAACCTCCCAGCAGCAGCGCGACGTGCGCGCCTGGACGCTCTCCAAACTCTCCTCTGATGATCTGGCGTTCATCCGCAGCTTCCAGCCTACCGTCGAAGTCGCGCTGGCGGGTGGGCAGCGCCTGCTCTGCTTCCACGGCTCGCCCACCTCTTACGACGACATCCTCTTGCCCGACACGTCCAGAGAGGATTGGCAGCGTTTCCTGGGGCCGTTCGCCCCGGCCATCATGACCGGCGGCCACACCCACACCCAGCAGATGCGCCGCGTCGGCGAGGGCTTGTTCTTCAATCCGGGGAGCATCGGCCTGGTCTATGATGTTCTCCTGCCCAAAGATCAGATTTACACCAGCCCCTGGGCCGAATACGCCATCCTCACCCACGAGCAGGGCCGCCTGAGCCTGGACTTTCACCGCGCCCCCTACGATGTCGAGCAGCTTATCCAGGTCATCCAGGCCAGCGGCAGACCCCACGCCGACGCCATGATCGCCGACTACCGCCGCGACCCAAAGAACGCCTGACACAACCTCTGTGGGCCAGAAATACTTGTAGCGCCGCCTTCCAGGCGGCAGGGGGCTGCGGGGGTGTGGTACCTGTAGCGCCGCCATCTTGGCGGCTCAACGCTGGTCTGCCGGTACGGTGGCCTGATGGGCGAACGCTCGCCCTGGCGAAGCGTGGGCCGCCAAGATGGCGGCGCTACAAGTGAGCGATGCTGCGCCACCAGCGTTTTGTAAGCGAGTTGACAGAGGGGCAGGCAGCGAACTATAATAAAAGCAAGAGGTCATAACACAGGAGCGGCTCCAACTCAGGAGCCGCCGACATGCAAGCCAGAGAAGCGGGTGGGCGCGTCAGGCGCAGTCAAGGAGGCGAGCAATGGTCAAAGAAGGTCGTCCCGCTCATGGGGCAGTAGTGGTAGGGCTTGTCCTGTCCACACTCTTCTTAGCCGTTCAATCCTTCGCAACGTCCATAGATGAATTGCGGCGTCTCTCCCTGCTCAGCCTTGCAGAACATTATCTTATACGCCTCGTTATCATCTCCGCCCTCCTTCTGGCAATCAGAATGCTTCTTGTTCAGGGACGCCACTGGAATCAAGTGGATTACCGCCGCCAGATGGCCGCCGCCTGGGGTTTCGCCGCCCATGTGCCGCTCGCTCAACCACACCCGCTTCCCAATGTTGGGGCGCTGCCCCTGCCCTTCACCATCAAACAAAAAGTGAAATGGCTGCAAGCCCTCCCGGTTTACTTGGTTCTCTGTCTTGGCGGAGGCTTTCTCATTCTACCGACCCTCTCCCTTATAGTGACTGGAGATTTCAAGGAAGGTTGGCAGGCCGCATCGCATGGCCCATTTCTAATACTTTCAATTGAGTGGTCACTTATCATAGCCATAAATGTAATGGCGTGGTGGTTATGGCCCCGGCAGATTGCAATTACATCCGAGGGCCTGACCGTTGGGCTTGCTCTTACCCTCTGGCCGGGCCACAGTTGGCGACCCAAGAGGCGGCAATCTACCATTCCCTGGAATCAGGCGCGGCTCTTTGCCATCCGCGATGGTAAGCCAAACACGCCAGCCACACACTACGAACTCTCCAGCCCCTATGTCGTCGTCCAATGGACGCGCCTGCGCCGCCCGCGCTGGTGGTCGTTCCACCAGCCTGCCATTCCCTTTGCCGAATACGACGCCCAAATGGAGGCGCTGATCGCCCTCATCACCGGCATCACCGGCCTGCCACTCTACGACGTGCGCTAGAGCGTTCCCCTGCTTCGACATGTGATACACTATCAGCAGGCCAAGACGCGAAAGGAGCGGTGAATAATGGCAGGAGCAGCGAACATGGTCCCAGATGAGCAGGCTCCCGAATTGACCGCAGAGCAAGCCAGGCTCCTGCACTGCTACGCATGTGGCAATGATGACGCCTACGAGCTTCGGGAGATTGAGGAGCCGGTAACAGTAGGCCAAAATACCGCCATTGTGCGGATTCACGCCGCAGTCTGTCGGTTCTGTGGAGAGCGGCTGCTTGATCTTCCCAACCGGGCGCGCCTGGAGGAGGTCCGTTCCAGGCTGGAGCGTGGCGAAGTCGCTGGCTTTGAGCCAGTGGGCCTTACCTACCGTGTTCCCTAGCAGGCACAGCGACAGCCGCCTGGTTATGCTTTCTGCCGCTGGCGCTTGAAGAAAGCCAGCAGATCATCCACTCCCAGCGTGTTCGGCACATCGGCAGGGGTTAGCGCGCCCTTGCGCGCAATGGAGACGCCGTAGCGCATATCTTCCAGACCGCCGGGGTTATGCGCGTCGGGGCAGATAGGAATCTTCACCCCATGCTCTTTCGCCCGGTGCAGCCAGCGCCAGTCCAGGTCCAGCCGCAGCGGATTCGCGTTAATCTCGATGCAGACGCCCAGTTCACCCGCCCGATCAATCACCGCCTCCATATCCAGCCCATAGCCATCGCGGCTCAGCAAGATACGCCCCGTCGGATGCCCGATAATGCTCGTATAGGGGTTCTCCATCGCCCGCAGCAGGCGCTTCGTCTGCTCCTCTGGCGGCAGATTGAAGAGGCTGTGAATCGAAGCCACCACAAAATCGAAACTCTTCAGCGTCTCTTCGCCAAAGTCCAGCGCGCCATCGCGCAGAATATCGCACTCCGTCCCTTTCAGGATGCGGAAGCGCCCGGCGTATTCCTGGTTCAGCCCGTCAATCTCCTCCTGCTGGCGCTTCACCTTCTCTTCGTTCAGCCCGCCCGCGTAGGCCGCCGTCTTGCTGTGGTCACAGATGCCAATATACGCATAGCCCAGCTTGATACACGTCTCGGCCATCTCCTTGATGCTCACCTGCCCATCGCTCCAGGTGCTGTGGCAGTGTAAGACGCCGCGCAAGTCTTTTTCCGTCAGCAGCGGCCCCGGCAGATGATGCTCCAGCGCCGCCTGAATCTCGCCGCGATCTTCGCGCAGTTCCGGCTCGATATAGTCCATGCCCAGCGCCGCGTAGAGTTCAATCTCATCGTGGATAGGCAGCAGCGTCTCCCCCTGGAAAATGCCCCACTCGCTCACCTTCATCCCATGATCCTGCGCGTAGCCGCGCAGCGCCACGTTATGCTCTTTCGAGCCGGTGAAGTGATGCAGCATCGTCGGGTAAATATCGTCGGTACAGAGCCGCAGGTCCATCGCAATCCCCGGAGCCAGCACCACGCTGGATTTCGTCTCGCCCTTGCCGGTAATCGCCACCACGCTGGGCATCGTCGTAAAAGCATCCATAATCGCGCCGCGTTGGCTGTCGTCGGTCACGCTGGCGACCACATCAATATCCTTGACGATCTCTTTGCGGCGGCGCAGGCTGCCCCCAATCGAAATACGCAGAACGCCGGGCAACTGCCTCAGCGCCTCCACAATCTGTTCCGCCTCGGCGGCGGCCACCGGATAAAGGTAGCGATCTTGATGCTGGCTAAGAAACTGAATGCCGCGCAAGATATTATCCTGCGTCTTCGCGCCAAGGCCGGGCAAAGTGGCGACCCTGTTGGCCTGGCACGCCTGCTCCAGTTCGGTGATCGTTGTCACGCCCAGCGCGTCATGAATCTGCTTGATGCGCTTCGGCCCCAGCCCCGGAATACGCAGCATCGCCCGCAGCCCGGCAGGAATCTCCGCCTTCAGGTCGTCATACGCCTTCAATCGCCCCGTCGTCACCAGTTCAGTAATATCGCGCACCAGCGACGGACCCAGGCCAGGCGTCCCCACCAGCCGATTCGCGCGCACCCGCTCTTCCAGGTCGCCATCCAGCGCCCCGACGACCCGCGCGGCATTCTGATAGGCCCGCGACTTAAAAGGGTTCTCGCCCTTCAGTTCGAGCAGGCTGGCAATCTCCTCCAGAATGGAGGCAACAGCGGCTTTCTCCAAGACAGCCCCTCCTCAGTCATGCGAGACATCAAACACTTCTGGCGGGCGCGGCGAAAGCTCAAAAGGGTTACGCCCCTTGATCTCCCTTTGCAGCCCGCGCTTGCAATCGAAATGAATAAAGAGCCAGGCCACCAGATGCTCCGAGAGAAAAATACCATCCCAGGGTACATCCAGATCGTGATTGCGCAGCGGCTCGTGGCAGACAAAGCAGCGCACCAATCCGGCGTCAATCGCCCGCGTTGCCCAACGCAGCAGAAAGACATGAAAATCGTTGAGCGTCATCTCACTGAGCCGCTTTTCAGGATAGCCCAGCGTATCCGGGTTCGGCGCGGCGCGCGCATCATGATCGCGCGCGCTCAGGAAAACCATCGGCGGGCGCGCGATCTCCGTGATATGCTCCGCATCCTCGGCGATCACCATCGTTCGCAGCAGATGTTGTTCATCAAACCAGCGCATCAGGTCAGCATCCACCAGCGCGCGTTCGATAGCCTGGCTCTGTTCGGAGCCTTCAGTATCCATCGGTCACTCTCATCATGCAAACACATTGGCCTATTGTATCCATGATACCATGCGCGGCCAGGCAGAGCAAACACAGCAGGCTGCCCCAGTTCTAGCAAACATGAGGTGTTGGCAAGCGTGTCATGGTACTTGTAGCGCCGCCTTCCAGGCGGCCATCGCTGCGCCAGGGCGAGCGTTCGCTCTCCGAGCCACGGCGCCAGCAGGCCGACGTTGAGCCGCCAGGAGGGCCGCTTGGCCGCGCCCCTTCCCGAAGGGGGGCGGCGCTACAAATGGCAACCCCCGATAGGTGGTGGAACTGGCTGCCTCTTCATGCGCCAGCAGCGTGGCCTAATGGTCCTATTCTTGCGGAGAACCGACACCTCGTTCCCGGATAACCTCTGCTGTAAAAATTGTGAGCAGGTTCACACTCTATCCAGTTACCCTGGCTTGCGGCCAGACGTGTAGTGTATGGAGCATAAACTCAAGCGCGCGGGAAGCAATGGTATAATAAACTCGTTGCGGTTGAGCCGCTGGTAATCGCATTAAACAGATGCGTGCGCGGCGATGCTCGACAACCTGAGAGACAAAACGGGCAAGACACATGAGGCAGAGTAAGCGGGGAGCACCCCAGCCAGAGAAAGGCGCCAGATGAAACCAGAGTACCCACCCCCTGAAGGGTGGCGAAACCCAACCCCCTATAACTGGGACGACCCCTGGCGTCGAGCAGGCCAGGAGTCTGCTGTACCCGGCGAAGGCGTCTGGCAGCAGGCGCACAGCGCGCCAGGCCAGCCTGCCAGCCCCCCTTACAGCGGGTCGGCGCCCAACGAAGTGAGCGCCCCCGCCGCAGCGGGCAATGTTCCTGCTGGCAAGCGCGCAAAGCGCCTGGCCTCTCATCCTCCCACATCAAACGGTGCCGGTCCCGCCGGGCCGCCGCGCCCACTCACGCCGCGAGAGCGTCTGCGCAAACGCAATCGTCGCCTGCTCTGGCTCTTCATCCCGACAGCCATCCTCACCGTGCTGGCCGCCGTTGCGGGCAGCCTGGTCCTCTATTTCGGCCCGCTGCTGCAACTCATCCAGACCAGCACCAACCATCAGGTTGCTCGCGGCGGCCAGGAGCAAGGCATTGACGTACCCAGGGACATCTTGAGCGGCGAGCGTGTCAACGTCTTGCTGCTGGGCAGCGATAACGATACGCAGAAGTTTGGCGGCAGCGGCATGCTGGGCAACGGCGTCTTGACCCAGACGATTATCGTCGTCTCGCTGGACCCGGCCAGCAAAACCGTTGACCTGATCTCCATTCCCCGCGACTCCTGGGTCAACATGCCAGGGACAAACAGGTGTATGAAGCTGGACGAGATCGCCGGACAGGGCGATGGTTCCGATCAAGCCATTCAGTTTGAGCGCACCGTCGTAGAGCGCGACTATGGCATCCCCATCTGGCGCTACGCCTGGGTTGGGCTGGAAGGCTTCGTCAAAGTCATTGACACGCTGGGCGGCGTGGATGTGGATGTCCTGCACCCCATCGTGGACGACGCCTACCCCAACGATGTCGGCAACAGCGACCAATTTGGCTATAAGCGCCTGTATATCCAGTCAGGGCCGCAGCACCTGAATGGGCGGGCCGCCCTCGAATACGTGCGCTCGCGCCACTCCGACCAGTCCGGCGACTTCGGGCGCTCGCAGCGCCAGCAGTCCGTCTTGCTGGCCCTGGAGAAAAAGGCCAACACCGGCAACCTGGTTGATAAGATTCCCGACCTGGCAACCGACCTTCAGGGCAATGTGCTGACCGACATGACCGTGAAGGAAATCACCGAGGTTGCCAATTTTGCCAAAGACATCGCTCACCAGAACATCAAGCAGATCGTGCTTGCTCCGCCCGATTACAGCGCGGGCCAGGGGACGCTCTTCCGCTCCAATGGTGAGCAGACCTACGCGCTGCTGCCGAACTGGCAGGCGGTCAACCAGACCATCCAATCAACGATCCATCCAGACCCGGCCATCAACCAGAACCAGCCCTGCACAGTCAATCCGGTTCCGGGCCAGTGGTCAGGCCAGACAACGGGGTAACACGGATGGGCGCCCAGGACACAACACAACTCATAACAACAAGCAAGAGCAATCTGGCAAAGAGCAGGCTGAGCCTCTGGCCGGGCCTGGTCTTTGGCATCCTTCTCGCGCTGCAAGGCTGCAACGGCCTCGTCACCGACAGCAGCCAGTTTCGCCCGATCCCTGGCTCCAAAGACGGCGGCGCCAGCGCGCTTGCCATCAACGTCAACACCTCTTTTCAGGGGCATATCGCTTTTGTGCGCAACCAGCAGCTCTATACCTTGAGTGGCAAAGACGGCAGCGTCAATGCCCTGGTCGTCGGAAGCCACGCGCAAGACCCGGCGTATGCTCCCGATGGCTCGCATCTGGCCTATGTTCGCCGGGGCGCGAACTGGTCCGATCTGATGGTCGTTCCCTCGCAAGGCGGGCAGGCCATCGCGCTGACCCACAACCAGGGGACAGGGAAACAGATCGTATGCGCCAACGGCCTCAGCGAAGCCGATACGGCCTGGGCGGCAAACCCCATCTGGACACAGGACGGAGCCGCGCTCTACTTCCTTTCGGACGCGCAGAAACTGTTGAAAACCTCGTGTGGTTTTCAGGATATGGCCGTCTGGAAGATACCAGCGCGTGGCGGCAACGCCCAGATTGTTCTCTGGCCCGCGCGCGGCGACAACGACACCGGCCTGCCCGGCGCTGGCGGTGACGCCAACCTCAGCCTGCGCCCTGGCAGCGGCGTCCAACTAACCTACACCCACTACGCTTACGACCCAAAAGCGACCGATAACCTGCTGGTACAGGTCTTCCTGGCGGCGCTCGATCAACAGCCGGAGCCAGCGCAGGGCCAGCAATCGAACCCGACGCAGGGCCAGCAGCAAGAAACCGCGCTCGCGCCAGCCCTGGGCATTGATAGCAAACCGCAGCAGACGCGGGAGGCATCCTGGTCGCCCGATGGTCAGAACCTGGCCTATATCATCGGCACGGATGGCTCGGCCTCGCTAGCGATCATGCGCGTGAGCGACCCGGCCAACGGCTCGCCGGACTTTGGTGACTATGCGAAGTCTACCAGGCCCGATCTTGGCAGCGGCGCCATCTCGTACCCGGTCTGGTCGCCCGACGGCAAATCTCTGCTCTATCTGCAATACAAAAATAACCAGTATAACCTGTGGCTGGCGCAGTTAGCCTTTAACGGCGCGACCATCTCGATTCAAGGAAAGCCAATCCAACTCACCGACGGCGGCGTTGACGGCGACTCTCGCCCTTCGTGGACCAGCGCCTGACACCAGCCACCGCCCGGACTATCCAGACCAGGGACGAAGGAGCAAGTGAACTATGCGGGTACGCTCTAGCTCGCAATATCCGAAAAAATATGGCTGGCTGGCAATTGTCACCCTCATCGTGCTGCTGCAAGCATGTGGCGATAACAACGATCACTTCAGTTCCAACGGGAACCCTGGTGGCGTCGGCACCAACCAAACGGTCAAATTCACTGGCTCCATGCTCTTTGTCAAGGATGGCAACCTGCTCGTCCTACACGGCGCGGATGAGAGCGTAACCCAGCTTACCTCTAACCGCTCAGCCGCTCAGCCATCCGTCTCACACGACGGCAGCACTATCGCCTTTGAGTTGCACAAGCCGGGGAGCGATTATTCCAACCTCGCCACCATGCCCCTGGCAGGCGGCACTGTCACACCCCATACCGACAACCGGCTCCTGTGTAAGTGCGACCCGGATAAGAGCGGCGTCTTTCACTATCAGTTCTGGGCTGGCAATCCCATCTGGAGCAGCGACGACAAGCAGATCATCTATCTCTCCGATTTCTATAAGGGTGGGCGGGCCACGCCTCGCATCAACCAGACCTGTCCCGCCTTCTCAATAAAAGACTCTATTCAAGACCTGGCTATCGTCGAGACGCCTGCCAACGCCAGGGCGCTTCCAGCCATCTCGTCCTCCGGACACGCGAACCCGCCCAAACTCCTCGCCTGGCCCTATTGTTATGCCGGGGGCGATCAAGACCTCAGCTTGCGGCCCGGCGTCTCAGATACAGAAATCCTGTTCACCGGCTTCCGCTATGTCGGATCACAGAACGATCTGGTAGCCCAGGTCTCGGTCCTCATCATCCCCAGGGGAGGCGGGCCGTACCGCGTCATCCAGCTATCGCCGCCGGACCCCAAAATCTTATCTCTGGAGCCGTCCTGGTCGCCTGACGGCAAATACATCACCTATATCCGCCGCGAAAACGGTCAGGACAATCTGTATATCATGGCCGTTGATGCCGCCATCCAAAACGGCATACCTAACACGCTCGCTGGAGGTGGCCCGGAAGAATACCTTTTAATCGGCGCAGCCCGCGCAAAGTACTATACGAACACCACCTATTATGACGCCTCGCACAAGCTGGCTGAGGGCATCATCGGCCAGCCGACCTGGGGCGATCAGAATCAACTCTTCTTCATGGAGTTTCGTGATAACCTGTTTGACCTGTTTCTGGCGAAAGTGAAGTTTACGGCTCCCGCGCCCGCCGCGTCGGCCACGCCTGGCGCTGCGCCAACGCCGACAGCTACACCACCGCCCGGTATTACCCTGGATGGCGACCCCATCCAACTGACCAGGAATGGCATTGATGGCGCCTCTCGCCCTGTATGGCTCAGCGCCTGATCACCATCTGCTTTGAGGATATTGAACTAGGAATAAGGAGACATGCGCCATGCGCGAGCCATTGGAGCGGCCCGCCGCCCGAAACTATCGCTGGCTGATTGCATTCGGCCTGAGCTTGATGCTGCTGCTGCAAGCATGCGGCGACAATAACAACAACTTTAACACCAAGAAGACCAACGGCAGCGGCGATATTGGCGTCAGTAACACCCAATTCGACGGCAATATCCTCTTTGTCAAAGGGGGCAACATCTTTATCCTGCATGGCAAGGATGATAGCCTGACCCAGTTAACCCAGGATGGCGCCGCTCTCCAGCCTGCTCTTTCGCCCAATGGCACGGCTATCGCCTTTGTCGTGCGCAGGAATGGCAGAGACTATTCCGACATTGCCACCATGCCCATCGCTGGCGGGAAAGCCACGATGCTCACCGACGACTCCCTCCACAACCGGAGTACCGGCGCGCCCTTTCACTATCTGTTCTGGGCTGGCAATCCCATCTGGACCGCCAACGGGAAGAACATCATCTACCTCACCGATTTCTTCAAGGGCGGCAATACCACACCCTTCCCCAATCCCACCTGCTATGGCGCCTCCTCCAGAGACTGGATTCTGGACATGGGCATTGCCGAACTGCCTGCCAGCGCCAGGCCGGTTTCTGGCGGCCAGTTGAATGCCCCACCCAGGCAACTCGCCTGGCCTTACTGCTACGCGGGCGGCGATCAAGACCTCAGCCTGCGCCCAGGCACAAGTGACACAGAGATCCTCTTTACCAGCTTCCAATACGTAGGCTCTAATTCTGATCTCGTGACACAGTTGTCCCTCCTGATTATCCCCGCCGCAGGTGGCGACTCCCGCGTCGTCCAGCTATCGCCGCTGGACCCCAAACTCATCCCGCTTGAGCCATCCTTCTCCCCCGATGGCAAGTACATCACCTATATCCGCCGCGAGAACGGGCAGGACGACCTCTATATCATGCCCGTCGGCGCGAAAGTCACGGGCGACCCCAACCAGGAAAGCTACCCCCTGATCAGAAACGGGCAGAGCATCTACTATACCAACACCAGCTACTACAAGCAATCGCAGAAGCTGGCGTCGGGCCTCATCGGCCAGCCGGTCTGGGGCGCGAACAACACCCTCTTCTTTATGGAGTTTAACAACGGCGAATATAACCTGTTCATGGCAAAGGTCAAGTTCACCACCCCCGCGCCTGCGCCCGCCGCGTCGGCCACGCCTGGCGCAACACCAACGCCGACAACGACCCCGGCGCCCACTATTACGCTGGATGGCGACCCCATCCAACTGACCCAGGGTGGCATTGACGGCACATCTCGCCCGAACTGGTTCGAGTAAAAGTCTGCTGGCGGCTGAAGGCCGCGCCGCCAAGCCTGTCTGTACTTGTAGCGCCGCCTTCCAGGCGGCCAACGCTTCGCCAGGGCGCGCGTTCGCCCTCCAGGCCACCGTACCGGCGGGCCAGCGTTGAGCCGCCAAGATGGCGGCGCTACAAGTGAGCCGTCCGGCATGTCGGCGGTGGGGAATCCGTGCAGACAGGCTTGGCGGCGCAGCCTTCAGCCGCCAGCCTCCGTACCCCTGACGGACTTTTAGAGAGCCTCTCACGCGCAAAGATGCCGCTTGACGGTCTATGAACGAAACGTCTATACTTACCACCAGAGCATGGTCATGTATCCTCAGAAGCACGCCTGGGCGGCTGCTTTTTTAAGATGAAGGGCGGCAGGGCGCCAGGCGCTGAACATCCAGCCCTCAATCCAAGCGGGAGCAATGGATGGAAACGAAACGGACAGGTAGGACATCTCTGGGCGATGGCCGCTACGAACTGCGCGAGCCAATTGCCACCGGCGGCATGGCAACCGTCTATAAAGCCTGGGACACGCGGGTTGAGCGCATCGTAGCCGTCAAAATCCTGCGTTCCCTGGCAAAAACTGACCGGCGCGCCATCGAGCGTTTCCGGCGTGAAGCGCATGCCGCTGCCCGCCTCTCCCATCCCAATGCCGTCACCATCTACGATTTTCTGGAGGAGCGCGGCGAACACTACCTGATCATGGAATACGTGGAGGGCGTCAACCTCAAGCAATATCTGGCTCAGAAAAACTCGCTCTCTCCACAAGAGGCGGTCCAGATCACCGGCCAGATTTGTTCGGTCCTTCAAGTGGCCCACGCCCAGGGCTTCATCCACCGTGATATTAAGCCCCAAAACATTATGATCACCCCCGACGGCCAGGCCAAACTGACCGACTTTGGCATCGTGCGCGTGATGGAAGCCGCCGGACTCACCAACACCGGCATCGTCCTGGGTACCGCCGATTACCTCGCGCCAGAGCAGGCGCGCGGCGAGCCGCTCAGCCCCGCAAGCGACCTCTATTCGCTCGGTGTCGTCCTCTACGAAATGCTGGCTGGCCGCCCCCCATTCGTCGGGTCTTCCGCAGTGCAGGTGGCAATGCAGCACGCCAATAACGTCCCGCCGCCGCCATCCAAATATAACGCCCGCATCCCGCGCGCCCTGGAACTGGTGGTGAAAAAAGCCCTTCAGAAAGAGCCGGAACGGCGCTATACCAGCGCCGAGGCGATGCGCAAAGCTCTGCGCGAAAGCCTGAAGAAAAGCATCGAAGAGGGCATCACCATTCCTGGCAGCCTGCTCGCTGTGGATCAACAGCCTCATCGCCGGGTCACAGCGCCCCCTGGCGCCAGCGAGCGCCCAAAGCATACCTCACGCCCGGTAGACGCTTCGCCGCCCCCGGATCGGTCCTTCTCTCCCCCTGGCTCTGTGTCTCCCCTGGCTGGTCCCGGCGCGCGCGCGCGTTCCTCGCGCTGGACCTCACTCGTCATGATCATTGTGGTCATCATCCTGCTGGTGAGCCTGGCGCTGGGTGTCTATTTCGCCTTCATTAAATCGCCTGGTCACGCCTTCATCGCACCAGCGGCGCAGGCAAGCCAGACCCAGGCCACAGGACGCCAGCAGATTCAGGAGCCAGCCTGAATCATACCAACCATCCCATAGCTGTAGCAGAAAGCGAGTTATTACCATGCAGCGCGAACAGGTGAAAACCCAGCATGCCCCGGCGGCCATCGGCCCCTACAGCCAGGCCATCAAAGCTGGCGGCATGATCTTCGCCGCCGGCCAGATTCCTCTTGACCCCGCAACCGGCCAGTTCATCACCGGAGACATTCAGGCGCAAACCGAGCGCGTCCTTGAAAACATCCGTGCCGTCCTGACCGCTGCGGGCGCTTCGTTTGAGGCGGTTGTCAAAACAACCGTCTTCCTCAAATCAATGAGCGATTTCGCGGCCATGAACGAAGTGTACGCGCGCTATTTCACCGAGACTCCCCCGGCGCGCAGCACCGTAGCCGTCGCCGATTTGCCGCGTGGGGCGCTGGTCGAGATCGAGTGCATCGCCCTCGCAGGCTAGCCAGCCATCGGCGCTGGCTTCTCAGGCGGCAAAAGCAGGACCAGCGCGACATAGAACAGACCTATCAAAATACTAAAGGGGATCACCAACAGCAGTACGACGAGCCGCACGATGGTTGCATCAATGCCAAGAAACTCGCCCAAGCCGCCACACACTCCGGCAACCATCTTATTCGTCGTACTGCGGTGTAAATGCTGTTGAGTCACTGATCGCATCGCGTTACTCTCCCTTCTGGAATGAAGCACTATCTTTGCCTCGTTGCACGAGCTATGCCAGGCTGGACAGCCCATCATTCGCGCCAGAATCCATGAGATAGACGGCTGGACACTTCGCATATGGAAACGATGCCATTGAATGAACCGCCTTTTACCGATCAATCAGGGCGCGCTGTAGGCCCACTTGGACCCAGCCTGAACCCGCGCTATACCTTTGCCGGGTTCATTGTGGGCAGCAGCAATCGCCTGGCCCACGCTGCCTCGCTCGCCGTGGCAGAGAAGCCCGGTACGTCCTATAACCCGCTCTATCTCTATGGCGGCGTCGGCCTGGGGAAAACGCACCTGCTCCACGCCATCGGTCACAGCGCCCTGGCGCGTGGGCTGGCCGTGTTGTATATCTCATCAGAGACATTCACCAACGAGATTGTGAACGCCATCCGTTACCGCTCCACCGAAGAGTTCCGCGCGAAATACCGCTCTGTGGATGTCTTGCTGGTGGATGATATTCAATTTATCGCGGGCAAAGAATCAACCGAAGAAGAGTTTTTCCACACCTTTAACAGCCTGCATGAAAGCAGCAAACAAATCGTCATTTGCAGTGATCGCCCGCCCAAATTGATCACCCACCTGGAAGAGCGCCTGCGCTCGCGCTTTGAGTGGGGACTGATCGCCGATATTCAACTGCCCGACCTGGAACTGCGCACCGCCATCTTGCGCGCCAAGGTTGATTACATGCAGCGCCTGGTCCCCAATGAGGTCATTGATTTTGTGGCGCGGCGCGTGGATACCAACATCCGCGAACTCGAAGGCAGCCTGAACCGCGTGCTGGCCTACGCCGAATTGCATCAGAGCGCGCTCTCCGTAGAGACCGCGCGCCTGGCCCTGCAAAACCTGGCGATTGACATCAAAGGCAATCAGCCAACCCTGCCTCAGATCACGCGCTGTATCGCAGACTACTACCACATCCCCGAAGCCCTCTTGCGTGGCAGGCAGCGAGACCGCTATGTCGTCCTGCCGCGCCAGATCGCCATGTTCTTGATGCGCCAGGAAACCGATGCCTCTACCACCGACATCGGCAACGAACTGGGGGGCCGCGATCACACCACCATCATTCACGGCTATGAAAAAATTGCCCAGGAAATCAAGGAAAATGCCACCCTCAAACGCGAAATTGAGGCCATCCGACAGATGCTTTTCAATCGCTAGGGAAGGAGCGCAGAATGGCAGAAGCTCGCGCAGAATCGTACATCATCACCGTTTTTGGCAGTTCGCGCTGCCCCGAAGATTCCACCATCTATCGGGACGCGCACGAATTAGGCAAGCAGCTCGCTGAAGCGGACTTCACCGTCTGCAATGGCGGCTACGATGGCGCGATGCAAGCCGTCAGCCGGGGCGCGCGTGAAGCGGGCGGCCATGTCATCGGCATTATGGTTGATCAACTCTTTCGCGCCAGCATCCCGAACCCCTGGCTGGTGGAGCGCATCCAGGCCGAAACCATCTTTGCCCGCCTGGAAGCCCTGACCAACCGCGCCGACGGCTTCGTCGTCGTGACAGGCGGCACTGGCACGCTCACCGAACTCTTCCTCGTCTGGAGCCTCAGCCTCCTCGACGGCCCAGGGCCGCGCCCCATCATTCTGCTGGGCGAAAACTGGCGGCCCGTCCTTGAAAGCCTCGTCGCCAACCTCGACGTTCACCCCAAAGACCTGGCCGCCGTCCAGATAGCCGCCACACCCGCCAACGCCATAGCTCTGCTTCAGCAGAGATTAGAGCATAAAAGAATCGAACCGTGATCAGCGCGCGCCTTCCCACTCCGCCTCAAACTCGGCCAGGAACGCTTCCAGCACCGCGTGCCGATGCGCCGCCAGCCGCCGCGCTGTAGCAGTATGCATCCTGTCTTTGAGTAAGAGCAGCTTTTCATGAAAATGGGTGATGGTCGCCGCCTGCTGGCCGCGATATTCCTCCGCCGTCATCTGGCCGCGTGGCCGGGCCTCCGGGTCGTGCAGCAGCAAACCCTTCGCGCCGCCATAGGCAAAGGCCCGCGCAATGCCGATGGCCCCGATAGCATCCAGCCGATCAGCATCCTGCACAATCTGCCCCTCCAACGTGTGCATCGGCGGCTGGCCGCCGCCCTTAAACGACAGGTGGGTAATAATCTCCATCACTCGCGCAATCGTCGGCGCATCGGCCTCGTGCTGCGCCAGCCAATCGCGCACCTCTTCCAGCGCCCGCGCCTCATCGGGGTTCAGCTTCCAGTCGGCCAGATCATGCGTCAGCGCCGCCAGTTCACACAAAAAGACATCCGCCCCCTCCTCTTCTGCCAGCCGCCGCGCCAGCCGCACCACGCGCTCAACATGGCGCCAATCGTGTCCACTGCTATCATCCCCCAGGCGCGCCCGGACATGCGCCCGCGCCGCTGCAAGTAACTGCTCTCGTTCCACCGGCTACCCTCTCCTCTGATAAACCTGAGCGCCCTGCCCATGACTCAGGGCTTCAATCCATGCGCCAGAAAATCAAGCAGCATCGCAAAAACGCGCTCTGGCAGTTCTGGCGCCTCACCCTCGGCAGCGTGGTCCCGCCCGGCCTGACCTACCTCGCTCTCCGACCAGACCAGCCAGCGTTGCGCCAGAAAATGGCCGATCCCGATCAGCGTATAGGCCAGCGCCTCCGCGTCCATCTCCCGAATCTCGCCAGCCGCCATCGCCTTGCGCAAACCCCGCTCGTAGGGGCGGGCCAGCCGCGTATAGTACTCCTGAAAGGTAGGCTGGTCCAGGCGATCTGCTTCCTGCACAATGCGGAAAAGCTGCGGGTGGACGCGAGTATAGGCAAAAAACGCCCTGAAACCATCGCGCTCCATTGCCAGCCGATCCCCCGAATTGTGCGACGCGGCGCGCAGGCTGACACGCATGCGCTCGCCCAGGTCTTCCACCAGTTTCAGGAAAATCTCGCGCTTACTGCGAAAATAAAGATAGAAAGTACCCTGCGCCACCTGCGCGCGCTGCGTAATCTCCGTCACGCTGGCCCCATGATAGCCTTTCGCGCCAAAGACCGTTTCGGCGGCATCCAGAATGCGGCGGCGTGTGGCCTCGCCACGCGCCGTTACCGGCATCAGCGCCGAGCCTGACTCGCTCTCGCGCTCGTGAAGCAGCCCTGCTGTGCCTTCCAAGTGACCCTGCCGCTTTCGTCGCTCCTGCGCCATGCCAGCACCCCCCTGAGCTATGGGTGAAAAAAGTTGCCCTTACTATATTATCTGCCGGGCTTCATCGCAAGCGACGAGACCGGGCGAAGAGGAGAGCAAGGGCCTCTTCTCGTCCATAGCTCAGGGCTAGAGCCATCCCAGCCTGCCGCGAGCTACTGCGAGCCAGCGAGCCAACGCTGAATGATGTCCCCGTGTTCCTCGTAGTGTCCAAAGGTATTGCCCGCGACAAAGCCCCAGAACGGATTACCGGATTTGCTCCAGGGGGCTGGCGCGTTCAGGCTCTCCTCACTCATGGCCTGGATGCCCGCCAGCACACGCTGGTACGAGGCGCGAAAATCAGCCTGCACTTCAGCAAGAGGGCGTCCCTTGTTCTCCTGATAGATGTGTTCGTTTTGCTCATCTTCAGAGGAAAGACCGGGCAAAAACTCTGGCGGCTCCTGGTTCTTCAGGATTCCCTGAACCTGATCCAGCAAATAGTTTTGCCAGATGGTGAGATGGGCCAGATTATCTTTGACCGACCAGGGGCCATTGACATTCGGAGTCGTCATCTGCGACTCGCTCAAAGGGGCCAGGATCGCCTCGAACTGTTTGTACCCGCCCTGGATGCGCTCCAGCAGTTCGGCCTTTTCAATAGTTTCGGACATGGGGAGTCTCTCCTTCAGTTTTCAGCATGTTTCGATACTTAACCTGCTAGTAGCATACCCCCAAAAGCGGAGAAGATCAGTCCTGATTCACGCCCGCTCGCGGTTGAAAGCCCCGGCGTCTATACTTGTAGCGCCGCCTTCCAGGCGGCCACCGCTGCGCCAGCGCGCACGCCCACTTGTAGCGCCGCCATCCTGGCGGCCACCGCTGCGCCAGGGCGAGCGTGCGCCCTCCAGGCCAACGGACCGGTAGTCCGACGATGAGCCGCCTGGAAGGCGGCGCTACAAGTACAGCCGCCGCGCCTATTGAGGCGGGGGGAGCCTGCGTCGGCAGGCTTGGTGGCGTAGCCTCCAGGCGCGGCCTTCAGCCGCCAGCCTCCGTACCCCTGACGGGCTTTTAGATAGCCCTGTACCGCCGCCCACTGGTAGCGCCGCCATCCTGGCGGCCACCGCTGCGCCAGCGCGCACGCCCACTTGTAGCGCCGCCATCTTGGCGGCCACCGCTGCGCCAGGGCGCACGTGCGCCCTCCAGGCTACCGGACCGGCAGGCCAACGTTGAGCCGCCTGGAAGGCGGCGCTACAGGTACAGACGCCGCGCCGACACGGGTGGGTGGGGGAACCCGCGCAGGCGGGTTTGGCGGCGTAGCCTCCAGGCGCGGGCGCGGTTTCAACCGCCTGTGGCGGCGGCTTGCGAGACACCTTCGCCTGGGCTATAGTAATGATCAGCCCTGTTCCCATAAGCGGCTCCATGCGCCAGTGAATACCCGAACCATCCACAGCAAGGGGGAGTGATGACAACCAGAAAGTGGCTTGACCGGGCGAAGCTCGACGCCTTCAGTGAAAAGGTGTTCAACGACCTGAGCGGCACGTATGTCGCTGCTATGTGCATCCTTGGCGACCGGTTGAGGTTGTTTCAGCATCTCGCCGAGGCCAGCCCGACCACCAGCACCGAACTGGCCGAGCGCGCCAACATCAACGAACGCTACGCGCGAGAATGGCTGAGCGCGCTGGCCTGCGCGGGCTATGTGGACTACGACCCGGCCAGCCGCCGCTTTAGCCTGTCGCCCGAACACGCGGCGGTTCTGGCTGACGAGGGCGGCGCGTTCTGCGTTGGCGGCGATTTCGAGCAGCTTCCCGCCTTGTGGAGCGCGCTGGACCCGCTGACGCTGGCCTTTCGTCAGGGCGGCGGCGTCCCGCAGGCAGCCTACCACGAAAGCCTCTATCATGGCATGGACCGCACCGCCGTTGTCACCTACCAGCACGCCTTGATTCAGAAATGGATACCTGCTCTGCCAGAGCTTCAGGCCGCGCTTGAACGTGGCATCGAGGTCGCCGATGTGGGCTGCGGCGGCGGGCGCGCCCTGATTCGCTTGGCGCAGGCGTTCCCCAACGCGCGTTACACCGGCTACGATGTCTATCCCCCCAGCATCGCGCTGGCCCGGCAGAACGCCGAGGCAGCCGGCGTGGCAGATCGAGCGCATTTTGAGACCCTGGATGTTTCCAGAGGCTTGCCTGGACAGTACGATCTCATCACCACCTTTCTGGTCATTCACGACGCGGCAGACCCACGCAGCCTCTTGCGCGCCATCCGCGCAGCCCTCAAACCGGACGGAACCTACCTCTGCGCAGAGATCAAAGCCCAGGACAGGCTGGAGGACAACGCCGGGCCGCTCGGCGCGTTTCTCTACAGCACCAGCGTGCTATATTGTATGACCGTCTCGCTGGCCGAAGGGGGAGAAGGGCTGGGCACCGCAGGCATGCCAGCATCCAAAGTCCGCGAACTCTGCACAGAAGCCGGTTTCAGCAGCGTTCGGCTGCTGCCCATCGAACACCCTTTCAGAAATCTGTTTGAGGCAAAGCCCTGAGCAGCGCAGCAGCGAAAAGCAATTTCTTGCTATAGTCTAGAAGAACATCCTGGAAGCGCGATCAAGGACAGCTATGGACACGTCACTCTTACTCCAATGGCATTGGGACGCTGGCGTCTTACTCTTTCTGGCTGCGCTCTGCGCAGGCTATTTCGCAGGCATTGGCCCGCTGCGCCAGAAGTATCGTTTGGGCGAGCCAGCCACGCGCGGCCAGATACTGCTCTTTCTCAGCGCCATCGCCTTGCTCTTCCTGACCCTGGTATCGCCGCTGGATACACTGGGCAATCAGTACCTCTTCAGCGCCCATATCACGCAAGTCCTGATCCTGACCACATTCTGCCCGCCGCTGCTGCTGCTGAGCCTGCCCGATTGGCTGCTGAATCCGCTCTTTCGCTCAGGGCCGCTGCGCCGGATGACGCGGGGAACCTTCTTTCTCTTCCTTGCCAGCTTTCTCTTTAACGTCAACTTCCTGATCTGGCTGATTCCGGCGCTGTATAACCCCGCCGTCCAGCACGCGCCGCTGCATAACCTGCAAAGCCTCATCTTCCTGTTCACCGGCATCATCAACTGGTGGCCCTTGATTACGCCCGCGCGCGATGCCCGCCACTGGTCCCACCCCGTTCAGTTGCTCTATCTCTTTCTGGACGGCATTCCGATGGGGTTCGTCTGCATCATCCTCTTCTTCATCAACCAGCCCGCCTACGCCGTGTACCAGAACGCGCCGCGCCTCTGGGGCATTTCCGCCCTGGCCGATTTTCAGCTAGGGGCCATCATTCTCTACGCGCCCGGCCTGCTGCTCGACATCGTGGTTCTCAGCCTCATCTTCTTCAGATGGCTGGCGCGGCAAGAAGAAGAGGCGCGCCAGCGCGAAGAGGCCGAAGATGCCGCCCAGGCCAGAGAAGAAGAACTGGCGTCAGGCCAGCACGTCACAAAGCCCGCCTAGCGGGCGCTTTGCGTGTACCGCCGCCGTCCCTGGCGGCCAAACGCTGCAATGCCCTGAACGCTGCGCTTCCGAGCAGCGCGCCTGCCTGTACCGCCGCCGGGACGGCGGCCCACCGCTGGGACAGGACGCGCGTTGCCCTGAAGAGGCGAACGCTCGCTCAGGCGCGGCGTTTGGCCGCCGAGACGGCGGCGCTACAAGCCGCATGCAGTCGGATTTGCTCCTACCAATCGCGCGCCCGCCGCTCCTGGCGGCGCGCTTCGAGTCGGGCGTGGCGCTCGGCCTGGCGAATGCTGCGCATGGCAGCACGATCATAAGCGGTTTGGCGGTTAGGCGCGCTCAGCAAGCCAGCGCCGGTAATCACCGGCCCATCAACCTGAACCACCTCGACACCGCCCATCATCGCAAAGACCTGAATATCGAGCTGCGGCGTGGACGTTCCTGGCATTTTGAGCGCCTGGCTCTCTTCATGGCTGAACGAGATGATGCCCCCGCTGCTTTCGCCCAGGGCATTGACCCCGCCCATGATCACAAACGAGCGCACCGACACATCCACCGAGCGCGGCACATAGAGCTTGGCCCCACCCATCAGGAAGTATAGCTTGATGGTCCCCTGACGCGGCAGCGCGGCCAGGCTCAGATCAACTTCCATGCCGCCCATCACTGCAACGCCCATCGTTTGCTCGTTCAGCCTCCAGGGGCGGCTGATGCGCTGAAAGCCGCCCATGAAGGCGACCCACCAGCCCGTCCGGCGCGGCGTCGCGGCAACTGGCGGCACAGCCGTCTGAGGCGACAGCGCATCCAGCGCAGTGATCGGCGAAGATGGCAATTCCTGGACAATGGCCTGGCATTCCTCTGGCGTCTGCGCCTGCAAGAGCGCGTTGAGGGCATACTCAAAGCGATCAAACGCGAGATCGCCCCGCTCGTAGCGCGCCCGCACCTGACGAATCGCCTCTTGCTGGGGTGTCAAAGCTGGTGGTTGTTGCATCGTTTCCGTCCTCTTCAAGAACCTACTGCGGCTGAGGCAGCGCCGGAGGGGCCGCCTGGCCGGGCGTCATTTCAAGCGTGATGACCGGGGCATCCACCTGTTTGACATTCAATTCGCCGATCAGCATAAAGGCGCGAATCTCCAGGTGGGGCGCGGAAGCCGCTCCTGCTCCCGGCGCGGGAAACTCTTCTTCATTCAGATAGGCGAAGATGCCCTCGCGCGATTCGCCCAGGGCTTTGACATCGCCGATCAGCGTAAACGCCCGCACCGAAACCCGCACCGAGCTTGGCACATACAGCGTGGCCTCGCCAACCAGCGCGTACACGTCCAGAACGCTGTGCGGTGGCATCGTGGCAAGGCTCATATCCAGGCCAAGTTCGCCGATCCCCATCACGGCTGTGGTACGCTGGCCCATGCGCCAGGGGCGTTTCATCCGCTTGAATTCGCCGATGATGCCGATCAGCCATCGCCTGCCGGGCAGCTTTGGCGCGGTCGGCGCGAGAGCCGCTGGCGACGCGGAGATCAGCGCGTCCAGCGGGTTCACCGGCTCAGTGGGCAACTCTTGAATAATGGTCCGACACTCCTCCGGGGTCCGGGCTGCTAAGAGCGCGTTCAGCGCGTACTCAAAGCGATCAAAGGGAATGTCTCCCCGCTCATAGCGGGTGCGCGCCTCGCGGATAGCCTCTTGTTGGGGTGTCAGTGCCGGGTGCTGCTGCATCTGCCGCCTCCTTGTGCTGCTCTTTTTGCTGCGCTAGTAGTGTATCATAGGATTGCTGGTGATTAAACTGCTGTGTTCTTGACACCAGATGCCCATCCCAGGTACGCTCTCCTATCATACGGTCCAGCCAGATTTTTGTTGGAAAGAAGAAAAAAGCCCCTAACCGCTAAACCGCTCTTGATCGGTTAGTGTGTTTTGTCTTATGTATCTAACCAGTAATATCGAGTAATCCGGTTAGAATAAAAAGATGATCTATCCCCTATTTTATTGAAGAGAGAGGAAACCCGCTCAGTATGGCTCAGACCCGAAGCGCCGTCTCTGGCGGCGTCCAACGCATCGCTACCACCCGCGCTGGCGCCTGGGCTATGCTGCTGGTAGGCAACGCCATCTTTGCTGGCTCCTATGTGGCTGGCAAAGTTGCCTTGCGCGACCTCTCGCCCATCATGCTCAACTCCCTGCGCTTCAGCATCGCCGCGCTCTTTCTGCTGCCCATCCTCATTGTCGGGCGGCGTCGGCTGCGCTTTCCGCTGCGCATGCTCCCGCGCTTTGCCATGCTGGTCCTGATGGGCTTTGTCATCAACAAGCTCTTTGAATATGTCGGCCTGGACCTCACGACGGCCAGCGACACGGCGCTGCTGATCTCCACCGAATCCATCTTCACCGCGCTGCTCTCCTGGCTCATTCTGCGCGAGCGATTCAGCCGCGCCACCGTCGTGGCGCTGGCGTGTGGCTCCTTTGGCGTCTATCTGATTATCGAGCAAGGCTTCGCGCCGCATCTAGATACCGCCAGCAGCGCGGGCCTGCGCATTCTAGGCGATCTGCTGATCATCTTCTCGCTGGTCTTTGAGTCCGGCTACACTGTCGCGGGCAAGGCGCTGCTGGACCGCTATCCGCCGCTGCTCATCACCGCCACATCGGTCATCGGCAGCCTGGTCTTCTGGCTGCCCGCCGGAGGCGAGGAGGTCATTCGCCTGGGCTGGCCCCGGCTTTCCCTGGAGGGTTGGCTGGGCGTGCTGTATCTGGCGCTGGCTGTCACGGTGTTAGGCTACTTTCTCTGGTTCCAGGCGCTCAGCCAGGTTGAGGCGTCCAGCGCCGCGCCGTTCCTGTTTATTCAGCCATTTCTTGGCGCGCTCAGCGCCATCCTGCTCCTGGGCGAGCAGCTTACCTGGGCGACCATCGCGGGCGGCGCGCTCATTCTCAGCAGCGTGTATATCGTCTCACGCCGCAAACCCATCGTCGAACCGTTTGAAACCTGAGCGGAGGTGTCCTCATGCCTAATATTTCCTCCGGGCGCGTCACCGTCATTGGCAGCTTCATGACCGATCTCGTTGTGCGCGCGCCCCGACGCCCCCTGGCGGGGGAATCGCTGGTGGGGACCGATTTTGGCATCTTTGTGGGCGGCAAAGGCAACAACCAGGCGATTGCCGCTGCCCGCTGCGGCGCAGAAGTCGCCATTATTGGCCGCGTGGGCGACGACCTTTTTGCCCAGCCGGTGATTGACACGCTGGCGGCGAATGGCATCGCCAACGCCTACGTCACCCGCGACTCCGAAGCAGGCACCGGCACAGCCATGATCGTCGTGGACCCCAGCGGCCAGAACAGCATCATCGTCACGCCGCGCGCCAACCTGCGCCTGACGCCCTGGGATCTCGAAGCCGCCAGCGAGTCGTTTCAGGGCGCGGCTATTGTGCTGGCCCAGCTTGAAGTACCGATCCCAACGGTCCTGGCGGGCGCGCGGCTGGCCCACGACGCGGGGGCGCGCTTCCTCTTCAATCCCGCGCCCGCGCCAACCGAGCCGCTGCCAGAAGAACTGCTGCGGCTGACCAGCATCATCGCGCCAAACGAAGTGGAGGCCGAGCAGTTGACCGGCATCCCTACCGGCGACCAGGAGGGCGCGCTGCGGGCAGCCCAGGCGCTGCTGGAACGCGGCCCCCAGGATGTCATCCTCACACTGGGCGAGCGCGGCGCGCTGTGGGTGAATCACAGCCACACTGAACTGATCCCCGCCATCCCTGTGCAGCAGGTGGACGCCACCGCCGCAGGCGACGCCTTTTGTGGCGCGCTCGCGGCGGCGCTGGCGCTGAGCCAGCCGATGTATATCGCGGTACGCTGGGCCAGCGCGGCAGGGGCACTGGCCGTCACCAAAATGGGCGCGTCCCCGTCGCTGCCGACCCGCGCGGAGGTGGAGGGGCTGCTGGCCGGAGAGGGTGGGGAATGAGATAGAATCTGCGTATACGGCTTATGGGGCGCGATGTCGAGCCACCTGTAGCCCCACTTGTAGCGCCGCCTTCCTGGCGGCTCAACGTTGGCCTGCTGGTCCGGTGGTCTGGAGGGCACACGCTCGCCCTGCCGCAGCGGTGGCCGCCAGGATGGCGGCGCTACAAGTGAGGGCGCGCTGGCGCCCTGGAGGGTGCACGCTCGCCCTGCCGCAGCGGTGGCCGCCAGGATGGCGGCGCTACAAGTGGGCGTGCGCGCTGGCGCAGCGGTGGCCGCCAGGATGGCGGCGCTACAAGTGGCAAGTGGGCGCTACAAGTTGGGAAGGAAGAAAGAGATGGGCAACGAGGCAGAGGTTGGGGAAGAATCCGCTCACCCGCGTGATCGCGGGTATCTCCCTCATTGGGAGCGGCTGGGCGCTCTGTACTTTGTCACCTTTCGGCTGGCAGATGCCCTCCCACAGCAGGTTCTGGCGTCCTATAAAGCTGAGCGCCAGGCGCTGCTGGCACAGGCGCAGGCAGGCGGACGAATACTGTCCATACAGGAACGGGAGCGGCTAGATCGGCTTTTTTCGGCGCGCATCCAACAGTACCTGGATAATGGTGTGGGAGCCTGCTATCTGGCAACCCCAGCTATTGCTGAGATGATGGCTCAGGCATTACGCCACTTCAATGGCACGCGGTATCATCTCTTTGCCTGGTGTGTTATGCCCAATCATGTGCATGCGGTGGTAGAGCCACTATCTTCTTATACATTGGCTTCCATTCTGCATTCGTGGAAGTCTTTTACTGCCAACCAGGCACATAGGCTCTTAGGCGTCGGAGGGGCATTCTGGCAGCGAGAATATTACGATCATCTGATCCGAGATGAGCAGGCGCTCTGGCGCTTTATTGATTATGTCGTTCAGAATCCGATAAAGGCCAATTTGCTAAATTGGCGCTGGGTAGAGGTTTCCCTTCCGCTGGAGCCAGCTCTTTAGTGACGCTTTCCTGCCGGAAGTCACTTGTAGCGCCGCCATCTTGGCGGCAGGGGGCTGCGGGGTGTGTACCTGTAGCGCCGCCATCCTGGCGGCTCAACGTTGGCCTGCCGGTCCGGTGGCCTGGTGGGCGAACGCTCGCCCTGCCGCAGCGGTGGCCGCCAAGATGGCGGCGCTACAAGTGGGCATGCGCGCTGGCGCAGCGGTGGCCGCCAGGATGGCGGCGCTACAAGTGGGCGTGCGCGCTGGCGCAGCGGTACACGCAAGTTAACCGCCGAGGCGGGGCTTGTGGATGGCTATCGGCTTGGCTATACTATAGCGGGAGGAAGCATGAGCCAACCGCAGCATCCAACTGAGAGCTATGCCAGTATCATGAGCGGGGTAGTTGAGTGGTTGGTTGATGTGTATCAGAACCGGCTGAATCAGGCGAAGAACGAACTGGCCTCCGCTGAAACCATCCTGGGCGGCATCGGCTATGAAGAGAAGGCCGAGGGTCTGCTGACGGATGGCCTGGAGCATCCTACGCCACAGCGCAGCCTGGCCCGCCTGGCAAGCTGGTTTGGCGAGATCGAGCGCGAACTGGAAGAGCGGCGCACTCGCATCCTGAATCAGCAGTGGGAGAGCATGGCGGGCGAATACGCCCTGGTGTCTGTGCAGAACCTCACTGAAGCGCGCCAGTACCTGGGGCTGGCGCAAGCTGCCCTCGCCAATCTGCTGGTGAGCCTTGCCACCAACAAGCTCAACGCCTGGGAGAAGCAGACCAGGCTCTACGCTGTGCGCCTCTATCTGGAGCGCGTCGAAACCGCCATGATCTGGGCCATCGAAAGCGCCACGAACGGCTTGCGTCAGAATCAGATTGACGGCGGCATCAGCCCGCAGCCGCCCGCGCCGCCCACCCCACCGCGCATCAGCACAGGCGCGCGGGCTTATCGCCCAGCGGAGCCAGCGCCACAACGTCAGGACCAGCCGCTCTCCTCATCCCCATCTGAACCTGCTCAGCCAGCGCCGCAAGGTCAGAGCCAATCGCCTGAATCCCCTGATTCTAATTCCCCTGAATCCGGGGGAAACGGCTTGCTGCGCCGTTTAGGCTGGCGCAAACATCCCCCTTCCCGCTAATGTCCCCCCACAAGACTCATCTCTGAAGGCACATTCTTTGCATACTCCACGTAGGCACGCAAAGAAGGGAGCGTCACTCTGCTATAGACGCCTGGTAGGGTGGTACGCTCCGCGCTTCCTGAGACGTATTCTCTTAGACCGACCCCCTCTTCTTTCCGAATGAGATAAGCTTCTATGCAGCCAGCCGATCTCTTCGCTGATCTTGACTTCAATCCAGGAAAACTCCTGGATCACCGCTACCAAATTGTTGCCAGCCTGGGGTACGGCGGCATGGGGCAGGTCTATAAAGCCTTTCATGTCCTGCTGGATGCCCCCGTTGCCCTCAAAAAATTGACGACAGCGGCGCACAGCACCCCCGCAGAACGCGAGCAGGCGATCAGGCGCTTCTGCCGCGAGGCGCGCTTGCTGACCGGCTTGCGCCATCCCAGCATTCCACGAGTGCTGGACTATTTCGCCGAGGAAACCGCTTTCTATCTGGTGATGGATTATATCGAGGGCGTCACCCTGGCCGAACGCCTGGAACTGGGGAGCGATCCAGGGAGGCGCGCGCCGCTGCCGCTGCCAGAAGCACTGGATTACGCCAGCCAGCTCTGTAATGTCCTGGTCTATCTTCACAGCCAGCAGCCAGCAGTAGTCTTTGGAGATCTCAAACCTTCCAATGTCATCTTGACGCCGGATGGCCGCGCCGTCATGGTTGATTTCGGGGTTGCCCGCGCCTCCACCAGTCGCAGCGATTCGCCGTTCTGGGAACGCGGGCTGGCCGGCAGTGGACCCGCCGATGCAGAAAGCGATACCCAACCGCTCGGCACAGCGGGCTATGCCGCGCCAGAACAATATGAGTATGGCTGGCGCGCCGACCCGCGCAGCGATATTTTTGCGCTGGGCGTGCTGCTGCACGAGATGGTGACGGGCCACGCGCCGCCGCCGTTTCCCTTCGGCTTTCAGCCGGTGCGCGCCTTGAATCCGGCGCTTCCTGGCGCGCTGGAGGAACTGATCGAGCGCGCCCTGCGGTTCCATCCCGAAGAACGCTTTCAATCCGCCAGGCAGATGTATCAGGCGCTGCGCCTGATCGCCCACGAGGCGATCTTCGAGCAATTCCAAACAGACGAAATGCTCATCCTGCCGGGATTCGAAACGGCCCAGCCTATCATTCCGGCTCCGGCCAGCCGCCCGCGCGCCCATCCGGGGCATCTGAGGCGCGCGCTGCTCGCTTCGGCTGGAGCCGCCGGGGCGATGATGGTTCTCACGCTTTGTTTACTGTACTTCGGGCTGGGCAGCGGAAACCAGAATCTGGCCCAGGGTCTGGTGAATCATCCGCTGGCCGCCGCGCCAGCGGCAACCGATACGCCAACACCCACGCCCTCGCCAACGGCGGTCCAGCATGGCGGCGGCGCGGCGCGCAGGCCGGGCAAGAAGCCGACCCCTCATCCATCGCCTACGCCCACGCCGTCACCACAGCCGACGGCGACGCCGACCCCAACGGGCACGCCAACCCCGTCGCCGACACCGACAGGCACGCCGTCGCCAACAGCGACGCCGACAGGCACGCCGACAGCGACACCTTCGCCAACACCGACCGGAACCCCAACGCCTGACCCGTCGCCAACCCCGTCGCCGGGGCCGTCGCCGTCGCCGACACCTACCCTGCGTCCCACCGCCAGCCCAACAGCGCCCACGCCCTCCCCTGCCCTCGCCAGCACGGAGGCTGGCGGTACAGGCAGGCCAGCGTTGAGCCGCCTGGAAGGCGGCGCTACAAGCGGCAGCCTCCTGCCTGTACCGCCGCCGTCCCTGGCGGCTCAACGCTGCGTCTGAGCGAACGCTCGCCTTCCAGGGCAGCATTCGCCCAGGCGCCACACCCTGCCCCGCCCGCGCCAGCACGGAGGCTGGCGGTACAGGCAAGAGGCCGCCGCCTGGAGGGCAGCGTTGAGCCGCCTGGAAGGCGGCGCTACAAGTGGTCGTCCGCGCCGGTTGTGTGAGGCGGTCTAAGCGCCGAGCAGGTCCGCCGGGGTTGTATCGAGGAGGATAGGCTCCAGGCCATCCACTGCTGTGCTGAACTGCTCACGATAGAGGCGGGCGTAGAGGCCGTTTTGCGCCAACAGTTCGGCGTGCGTACCGCGCTCCACAATACGCCCGCGATCCACCACCAGAATGATGTCTGCCGCCAGAATAGTCGAGAGCCGGTGCGCAATCGCCAACGTCGTGCGCCCCTGCATCAACGGCTCCAGCGCCGCCTGAATCAGCCGCTCCGAATGCGTATCCAGCGCGCTGGTGGCCTCATCCAGAATGAGGATGCGCGGATTCTTTAAGATGACGCGCGCCAGCGCCAGCCGCTGCTTCTCGCCGCCAGAGAGCTTATAGCCGCGCTCGCCCACCACGGTATCATAGCCCTCCGGCAGTTCCATGATGCGCTCGTGAATGGCCGCCGCCTGCGCGGCAGCGATCATCTCTGCGTCCGTGGCGTCCGGTTTGCCATAGCTCAGGTTCTCGCGGATGGTGGAGTGGAAGAGATAGGTTTCCTGGGTCACGACGCCAATCGTTTCCCCCAGCGAGGCCAGCGTCACATCGCGCACGTCATGCCCGTCAATCTGCACCGCGCCCATATCCACATCGTAGAGGCGCGGCACGAGATAGGTAATCGTCGTCTTGCCCGCGCCGCTGGGGCCAACCAGCGCCGCCAACTGCCCCGGCTGAATCTCGAAGTTCACCTCTTCCAGCGTGGGCCGTCCTGGCTCGCGCTCCTGGTCAAGCTCCGCTGGCGGCGCGGCATCCATCAGACGATCCTTCGCCCTCGCCCGCTGCTTGTTCGCTGGATTCTGCCCATTCTGCTGGTCGTTGGCGGCGTTGTTGGCCTGCTCGTCCTCGGTCTGCTTGCGATACTGAAAGGTCACGCTGCGGAAGGCCAGGCGTCCCTGCACCGCCTCCGGCTTGAGGGCCAGCGCGCCCGGTTTGTCGGTAATCTCCAGCGGCAAATCGAGGTACTCAAAGATGCGATCAAACAGCGCCAGCGCGCCCTGAATATCTACCTGCATACTCAAAAGCTGTCCAATGGGGAAGAAGAGACGGCTTTGCAGCGTGGTAAACGCGACAATATCGCCTATCGTGATGGTATGCAGGATACTGTTGCTGCCCGCGCCGCCAAAGGTGATATAGCCCGCCAGCCAGTAGACCAGCGCCGGGCTGATCGAGAAGAACGTGCCGATAAACATCATGAACCAGCGCCCGACCATCTGCTGGCGCACCACCAGATCGGTCAGCCGCTGGTTCTCTCTGGCAAAACGCTCGGATTCGTGCCGCTGCCGTCCAAAGGTCTTGGTCAGCAGCACCCCGCTGACAGAAAGCGTCTCCTCCATCATGGCCGTCAGATCGGCCAGGCTGCGCTGCGTCTCTTTCGACAGCCCTCGGCGCACGTTGCCCACGCGATAGGTCAGCCACAGGAACAGCGGCGTCAGCCCCAGCGAGAGCAGCGTCAGCGGCCAGGAGATAATTGCCATAGCGACAATGGTGGACAGCACGGTCGTGACGTTCGAGACAATCGAACTCGCGGTGCTGGTGACGACGTTCTGGACGCCGCCGACATCGTTAGAGAGCCGCGATTGAATCTCGCCGGTGCGCGTATCGGTGAAGAAGCGCAGCGCCATATGTTGCAGGTGGGTATAGAGCTGGTTGCGAAAATCGCGCATCACCCGCTGGCCGATACTATTGTTGAGATAGGTTTGCCCCACGCCGATCAGCCCGCTCACCAGCGGCGTGGCAATCATCAGCAGCACATAAAAGGTCAGGCGTCCAAAGTCGCGGTGGGCAAAGGCATCATCAATAATCAGCTTGAGCAGATAGGGGTTGACCAGCCCCAGGGTGCCCGTCAGCAAAATGGCGCACAGCACCACCGCTACCCGCCATTTATACGGCGTAAACGCCGCCGCCACGCGCCGCACGGTGCGCATATCGGTTTTGCGATTCTTGAGATCGTCCTCATCAAGCGCCGCCGACCAGCGCCCGCCCATGCGGCCAGCCGCGCCACGCGGATTCATCATGCAGTATCCTTCTATCCTCGCGCTCAGGCCAGGAGTCTTTGCTCAAATAGTTAAGAGTGTTAATTATTTACTTATTATAACCGATAGACTCTGGCATTTCCCCTGGACATTCGGCCAGGTTCAGTTGACTGTGGCCCTTCCGTCTGGTAGTACCTTGGTCCTATGGCGTCGCTTTGGTTGGGAAAGCTCATCCGGCCCTTCAGAGCGTCTCGCCGCGCTCACAGGCTGGCCTGGGAGCCGCGTTGTCGCTCCGGCAAGGGGCTGTGATACAAGCGTCGCTCGCTTGCGAAGCCAGGCTGTTCCAGGTAATATGAGTCTGATTCCCCTGATATCGCGTGTATTTGAGAAAGATGGAGGACCAACGTTTTATGGGCGACGATTGGCAGGACCGCAGACCAAGGGACAGGCGCCTGTCCAGCGATGCCCGTCAACCGCAGAACCCTCAGTCGTCTCAACAATGGGACAACCCACCCCGGCAGGACTGGCGGTCTCAGGCGGCGGGCGGCGCGCCATCCAGGGGGCCAGAAAACAGGCGGCCATCCGGCCCCCGCCAGACAGGCAACCTCGCGCCGCACAATGGCAGCGGGATGCTCAGCCGGGCGCGCAATGGCGGCGCGAGCGGCCCGTTGGGGCCGCAGCCAGGGCGCGCGAGCGACTCCCTGCGCCCGCCCAGCCGGGGCTTCACGCCGCCAGGGCAAAGCGCCGCGCCCAGGCGCAGCGGGACGCTGAGCGATTATGACGCGCCCGAAGCAGGCGCGCCCCAGCGTCCATCGGGGCGGCCCTCATCCGGCAGGTGGGGCGATCCGCTCAATGAGCCAACCACGCCCGGAGCCGGTGGCAGGCGCAGACCCAGCGGCCCCACGGAGCGCGGGCGCAACGGCGGGGGGCTGCTCAGCTTTGCGCGCGCTGCTTCCAGCACCATGCGCGCCATCATTACTGGCAAACATCGCGCCAGCCAGAGCATGCGATCAGCGCAGCCGGTGATGGACGGGGCGCCGCCGTTCTCGCCCGAAACCGACGAAGAACACCCAAAGCCCAGACCCTATCGGCGCTCCAGAACGCGCCTGGTCATTCATAAACGCTGGGAGCGGCGCACCCAGCACAGCCAGCGCATGCTCATCGCCAGCATCGCCAGCGGCTTTATGGTAGCGATCATGGTGGGCGTGGGAATCTTTGGCACGACCAGCGTCTCCGCCTTCTATCAGGATACGAAGAGCAATCTCGACAAATTGGCGAACCCCAATGGCTTCCCACAGACCACTCGCTTTTATGATCGCAACGGCGTCCTGCTCTGGGAGATGCTGGGCGCTAATGATAATAACGCCGCTTACAGCACCTATGTGCCTTACGCGCTTTTCCCCGATTACCTGATTAACGCCACTGTAGATACCGAAGATAAGACCTTCTGGACCAACAGCGGTATTGATGTGACCAGTATTATCCGCGCTGGTATCGCCAACGTCACCAACCAGGAGATCACCCAGGGCGGCAGTACCATTACCCAGCAGTTAATGAAACAGGCGTTCTTTGTCGATCAGAGAACAGGCGTAGCAGCCGAAAATCTCCAGCGTAAAGCGCAAGAGGCGCTCATGTCCTATGCCGTGACACAGCAATATAGCAAACAAAAGATTCTTGAGTTTTATCTCAATCTCATTCCCTATGGCTATCTCAGCCGGGGCATCGAGGCCGCCGCTGAAAACTACTTCGGCCTGCTGCCCAAGCAAGACCCCCAAACACACCAGTTGGTCATGGGCGTGCAGCAGCTCACTCTGCCGCAGGCCGCGCTGCTGGCGGGGCTGCCCCAGGGGCCAAGCCTCTACAGCCCCTGCGGGAGCGATGACGGGGTAAACGACCGCCGAGCCGCCGCGCTCCAGCGCATGCACGATGTTGTCCTCACCAGCATGCTTGCCATTGGCGACATCACCCAGCAGCAGTTCGATGACGCCGACGCGGCGGCGCACAAACCAGATTTCTTCGTCTGCCGCGATGAAGGCACGAAGCTCGCGCCCCATTTCGTTGATTACGTCAGGGACGAGATTGCCATGATGCTGACCACCGATGGTACCCTTGCAACGGGCATAAACCTTCTGGCGCACGCGGGCTGGAATATCTATACGACTATTGATGTCAAGCTGGAAAACCAGGTCGAGAGCATTGTCAAGAAGTACCTGTTCCAGCCGCATCTGAACCATTACACCTTTGAGCAACCGCCAGCAGGACAGACCGCCCCGCCGCTTAGCTATCCACAAAGCAAAGGCGGCCACAACATCAATGACTCGGCTGTGGTCGTGATGGACCCAAATACCGGCGATATTCTGGCGATGGACGGCAGCGGTGACTATCACAAGGCCAGCAACATCAGGCAAGGCGGCCAATATAACGCGGCCACCTCTCGCATCCAGTCAGGATCGTCCTTCAAGCCTATCGTCTTCGCGGCGGCCTTTGAGGAGGGCTGGTTCCCGTCGCTGGTGATACAAGATCAATTCACCTGCTTCCCGGTCCCGGTGGACCCCAATAAACAAGACCCCAAAGCGCGCGCGGCCTGTGGCAAATGGTACGCGCCGGTGAACTATGGTGGCGGATTCGCTACCGGCGCCAGCATCGGTGAAAAGAATGCCCCGCCCAAGCCTGGCATTCGCGTCCGCGAAGCCCTGGGCAACTCGCTGAACATCACGGCGGTTCAGGCGCTTTACTTCGCCGGTCTCCCTAATGTGATTAACCTGGCCGAGCGCATGGGCATCACCTCCCAGACCTTCAGCCCTGAGCAACAGGGACCATCAATTGCGCTGGGGTCGGCTGCGGTGCGGTTGTTGGATATGACAGACGCCTATTCGGTCTTTGCCAACGGCGGCTTTCATGTGGCGCCGCGCTCTGTGCTGCTCATCACCGATTCGCAGGGCAACGTCATCCCCAACGGCGACTTCCACACCGTCACCAGGACGCAGGTTCTCAGCCCACAGACGGCTTTCCTGATTACCAGCATCCTCGCGGATAACAACTCGCGCATCTTCGAGTTTGGCAATAACAACGCCCTGACCTTCCACAATGCGCCCTACGTGGCGGCCAAGACGGGTACGACGGAAAACTTCAAGGATAACCTGACGATGGGCTATTCGCCCTATCTGACGGTAGGCGTCTGGTCGGGCAACGCCAATGGCAACCCGATGTCGCCAAATACCATCGGTATCACCGGCGCAGCGCCCATCTGGCACGATGTCATGACGGCGGCCAACAAGCTCTTCAAGTATCCTAACTCGTACTGGCACAAGCCTGCCGGAGTGGGTCTGTTCTATGTCAACGCGGATACCGGGCTGGCCCCCTATCAGGGGACACAGGGCAATTACCTCGATTGGTTTAACGACGCCGCGCTTCCCGATCTGTCCTGAGACCACTTGCCGCGCCGCGCCACACCCCACCGTTAGCCGCCAGGGACGGCGGCGGTACGAGCGCGGCGCGGCCCGCGCCACACCCCACCGTAGCCGCCGGGACGGCGGCGGTACGAGCGGCTTACCGCCAGGGACGGCGGCGGTACATGCAGGGGGGCGCGGCCATTGATTGGCCGCGCCCCCTGGCGTGTTGTGCGCAGTGTTAGCGAATGGAACGAATGGTATAGGTGACAATCGAGCCGCCCGGCGTCGTCACGTCCACGCTCTCGCCCTCGCCCTTGCCCAGCAGCGCCTTTCCCACCGGCGACTGGTCGGAAATCTTGCCGTTGGCAATGTCCGATTCATAGGTACCCACCATCAAAAAGGTGCGTTTCGTACCCCGTTCCGTCTCGACCTCGATGGTGCTGCCAATACGCACAGTGCGCGGGCCGCCGTCTGCGTGAACCTCGCTGGGGTCCAGGATCTCAGCGTGTGTCAGCAGGTAATCCAGCTCCCTGATCTCGCGTTCAACCAGCGCCTGCTCATGCTTCGCTTCTTCATAGGCGCTGCTCTCGCTCACATCACCGGCTTCTTTGGCTTCGTGGATATAATCTGCGACCTGGGGTCGCTTCACGGTGCGCAGGTAGTGGAGCCGGGCTTCCTTTTCGGCCTTCCCCTCTGGTGTCAGGATGATCTTCTCTTCGCGCATGCGGCCCTGTCCACCAATGCCCATATATAACAATCCCCCTTCCTTACAGAACAGACCAGAAAACGTGTAGAAAACGCGACGCGAACGGCGCTCGCACCACGCGGGCAGAGGCTTGATCTTCGCTCGCGCACAGACCACAACGCCTGGCCCTGGCAGAATAGCATGCCCGCCCCGGTTGCTATGGTTTACCAGCCGGGCCGGGCCTTCGGGTTGCCATCTATCAACAGCAGCGTGCGCTGCCTGGAGTTCGCTTGTCCTGCTGACATTATATGGTACCCTGTCCATGCCGTCAAGAGGCAACCATTGTGCGGTTCTGCTAAAAAGCGGGGGCCACCTTGCAGCGCCGCCGTCCCGGCGGCAGGGGGCTGCGGGGCGGTGTACCTGTAGCGCCGCCGTTCCGGCAGCCAGCGTTGGCCTGCTGGCGCCGTGGCCCGGAGGGCGAACGCTCGCCCTGGCGCAGCGTTGAGCCGCCGGGACGGCGGCGCTACCAGTGGCTAGCCGCCAGGAAGGCGGCGCTACAGGTGGCAACCCCCGATAATTGGTGGAACCCCATTGTGCCTGGCCGACTGGCTTCGCCGTCGCCAGGCAGACTCTTTTGGCATAAGAATTGCTCTCCTGGTTGGTAGAGGAAGCAGCGGGCCTTGCGGTATCGAAAGCAGCGCCAGCGCGGTATGGGCTGGTTGCCAGCACGCATGCAGCCCATCCATGCCAACACACAAAGGAGGTTATCCTCGATGGCTCTCGCAGCTTATTTTCCCCTGGCAACCATTTTTGCCTTTTCGATGGATATTGGCACGCACTCCGGGCCACGATTCGTCACCCTGAGCATTACCCTGTTCGACCAGACGCTGTCCTATGATGGGCTTCAGCTTTTGCTCATCCTGGGCATCTCCATTATCGCCGCCGTTGTGGTGGAAAAGCTGGCGGGCAGAGTCACGCCGGGCGGCATCTTTGGCGCGTTTATCATTGGGCTGATTGGCATCTGGATATTTCTCAGCTTCATTCCCCTGGTTTGGGAAGGTGACTACAAGATTGATGGGATTCCGCTCATCACTGCGGTGATTGGGGCGATCCTGTCTATCCTGGTGGTCCATTTGCTGACAGGCAGCTTCAGAAGGAGGTCTCCTGCCAGGGCATAGGAACACCGCCAGATCGCGCGCGCCAGCGTCTCCTCACCTTGCTCTTGCGTGCTGCGCGTTGTACTATACTGCAATGTGATCGCCGTGTTCTGCCTGGGGCCAGGCAAATTGTCGAGAGAGGAAATTGCAAGAGCGCCATGTCTGATCTACCACCGGATGACCAGCCTCAATCCCCACGCGCGCGGCGGGCGCGCCCAAAATCCAGGTCCGCTGCCGCCCGCCGGGCGAATAGACTCTCCAGCTCGCTGCCCACCGCCGAAAGCGCGGGCAAAGAGCCGCTCTCGCAGGCCAGCGAGCTGACTACCGATCTGAGCGAACCGGAGGTGATCGAAGCAGAGGAAGGCGCGCCGATCCTGCGGGTACGCGGCCTGACCATTCTCTCTCGCCAGATTCTGATCTGGGCGACTATTATCGGTGTTGCCCTCCTGGCCGTCTCTATTGGTCCCAGCCTGATCCTGACAGCATTTGGGGTCAAGCAGCAAGACCTGGATAGTAATCCAGGTCTGGAACAGGGGTTAGGCTGTCTCTTCCTCCTCCTCCCGCTCGTGCTGCCCTTCGTGGGTGGCTGGCGCGCCACTCAGCGTCAGGGCAACTGGAAGGCAGGCGGCATGACTGGTTTTTGGAGCGGCATCATTGCGTATGTGCTATTACTTATCATTAACTTCATCTATGGCGCTGTTACCGGCCAGTTAGCCCAATTTGCCAGCATTGACCTGGGGAGCTTCTTAGGGGAAGTCGGGTATCAGTTGATCCTGAGCTTCTCGTTGGGGGCTGTGGGCGGCTGGTTCAGCAGTTGGCAGCGCCGCCGCGAGCAGTTGAAGCGAGAGGCGCTTACCACCTCTTCGTAACAGCGCGTCACTCTTGCGCGCGCCGCGCCCCGTTGACACAAGCCGGGGCGCGGCGCGCCCGACGCCAGCAGAACAACCATCGCCCGATCCTGGCTGCCCTCGCTGGCCGCGAGGGCAGCAGCCCTGGAAAATCAACGCGCAAAACATATCCCAGGATGGCCTCGCGTTCGTTATTACTGCTGAGAAAGCGAGCCTATCAAACCCGCTTGAAGGGGGGCGTTGTATCTGGAGCGCCGCCTGGAAGACGGCCAGCCGTTGAGCCGCCTGGAAGGCGGCGCTACAAGTGGTAGTTGCAGAAACCCTGGAGGATGATGGCGCAAAACGATGTATCGAAACAATGATGGGACGCGCGCGAGCCGGTTATTGAGCGCGCCGCAGCGCGCATCTGGACGAATGGCCCGGCTGTCAGGGCAGAGGCGCGCTGCTTTGTTGGCAGCCCTGGCGAGCCTGACACTGGGTGTTCTGCTGGCCGCGCCAGGAGGGCAGCCCGCCCAGGCCGCGCCTGCCAGAGCCAGTCTGCTCAGTTGCAACGGCCCCTGTATCGGCATTACCAATCCCCTGTATACATCACAGGGCCAGGTAATAGCTGAAGGCCCTGTCGGCGCGCATCTGGCGGTTGAAGGCGTCAACTGGCCCCCCAGCAGCAAGATCACCATCTGGCCCGCCCCCGATGCCAATACCTGCGCCCAACAGCAAGCGCAGCCGCCCAGCTATGCCGGAACGTTGAGTGTGAACGGGAACGGGAACGCCGCCGATACCTATGATTGGCCGAAGGCGGCGAATAAGGTCAACCAGACCTATATCCTCTGCGCGGTGGACGGGACCACCACTGTCAGCCCCGATGTGCAATCCAATGGCATCAACACGTACACGGTGCTGGCCGCCAATCCGCCCTCGCTGACCGTCGTACCCGGCGAAATCACCCAGGGTCAGCCCAGCGCCCTGACCATCAGCGGCCAGAACTGGTTTGCGCCACAGCAGCCCATCATTGTGAATATCTGCTCCGACGCCCCCTGCACAGAAGGCGCGGTTGCCAGCCAGACAACCACTTCCACGCCAGATGGCACATTCCGCATGAGCCTGACGCTGAAGGCCGACACAGCGCCCGGCTCCTATTTTGTCGAGGCCCGCACAGCGAATGGCGCGTTGAGCGCGCCGCCAGCGGGGTCTGACGCGCAGTTGACCATCAGCGAACCCACACCAACACCCACGCCCACACCCAGCCCGACACCGACGCCCACACCGACGCCGCCCTCAAGCAATGGCAATGGCAGCGCGCCCCTGTTGATCGTCCTGCTGGGGACGCTCTCGCTGCTCTTTCTGATCGGGGGGATCATTTCGATTGCGATTTATACGCGCAGCAGCGGCTAAGCGCGCCGGGTGATGGCTCTGGCGACCAGCACAGCCACCGCAGCGCCAGCCGCCGTACTGACACCGTTGACAGCATCGTTATCCAGCCAGCGAACGCCGCGCAGATAGATTGTCGCCTGGCCGCAGCTATGCGCGCGCCGTTCCGTCTCTTGCTGGCAGCGCGGACACCAGTACATCACCTGCACCGTTGCGCCAAGCAGGCTATCGGTGAGCGTCCCAGCCATCCCGCCGAGCAGACCCAGCAGGGTCAGCCGCCCGCGCAGCGCCGCGCCCTTGCCAGCGCCCAATGCCTCGGCGACCAGGCCCACGCTGGCGGCTCCGGCCAGCGCCGCGCCTGTCCCCAGCAAGGTCACACCACCGGAGGTTCCCGGCGCAACCGGCTGGCCGGTGGTAATCAGCCGGGGCGGCTCTTTGCTGAGCGTCCCTACCTCAGTCGCCCAGGTATCGGAGTTTGCCGTCGCCAGCGCGCCAACAAAAACCGCGAGCCATGACGCGGGCGCCGGGCCAGGGGAACGCTGCCGAAGACCATAGGCCAGCGCGGCGGCGCTCGCCACGCCCGCATTTGCCAGCGCCTGGCTTAGATCGCGCCGAGCGCCCTTGCTAAACTTATCCGCCGCCACCGCGCTCTTTTCGCGCTCTCTGAAATGGGAGAGGAAGGTCGAGGAGAGAAAGAAATAGATCAGGGTCAGACCCCAGGACAGGCCGCCAAAGCCAAAGATCGTCGTGCCGGTCAGCATCGCGCCCACCGCGCCGCTGCGCGTCAGCGCAGCCCGCCGCTCGGCCACCAGCCCAATCGCGCTGCTGAAGAGCAGCCCGAACACCAGACGCTTGCGTTTCATACTCAATCCTGTTGCATGCGAGAGGCAGCCACTTGTAGCGCCGCCCCCCTTCGGGAAGGGCCGCTTGACCGCCCCTTTGGGGAGCGGCCCTTGCGGGAACTGGGCCTGCGGCCTGGGCTGCTTGCCTCGGCTGTTGCCCCGTCCTCTCGCTCCCGTTGGTCGCTCGCGCAGCCCAGTTCCCGCATTCTCCCTCGCTGCGCTCGGTCGCGGGCCGCTGCTGGGCGCGGCCATGCTCGCTCGGCTGCGCCTCGCTCGCGCGTCCCTTCCTGGCGGCCAACGATTCGCCAGGGCGAGCGTTCGCCCCCCAGGCCAACGTACCGGCAGGCCAACGTTGAGCCGCCTGGAAGGCGGCGCTACAAGTCAACCGCTCACATCACGCTAGCATCCTTTAATAGTCTATCGCCAGCCCGTCGTTGATGAGATGGACCAGATCAGCGATAGCCACGCGCTGCTGCTGCATGCTGTCGCGGTCGCGCAGCGTCACCGTCTGGTCATCCAGGGTCTGGAAATCAACGGTCACGCAGAACGGTGTGCCGATCTCATCCTGACGGCGATAGCGGCGGCCAATCGCGCCCACCTCATCGTACTGCGCCACGAAATGGGGCTTGAGCGTCCGATGAATCTGGCGCGCCACTTCCACCAGCGGCGGCTTGTTCTTCAGCAGCGGGAAGACGGCCACCTTGACCGGCGCGATCACCGGATGCAGGTGCAGCACCGTGCGAATCTCGTCGCCGTCCGGCTCCTCCTCGTAAGCGTCCAGCAGCAGGTAAAGGAAGGTGCGGTCCAATCCGCCGGAAGTTTCCACAATCCAGGGGATATACTTCTCGTTCGTCTCTGGGTCAGTATACGAAAGGTCTTGACCGCTGTATTCGCTGTGGCGGCCCAAATCCCAATCCTGCCGCCAGTGGATGCCTTCCCATTCCTGCCAGCCCAGCACCGTCTGATACTCGATGTCAAACGCTTTTTTGGCGTAGTGCGCCAGTTCGTCCGGGCGATGTTCGCGGAAGCGGATGCGGTCCTTATGGTGAATCAGCGCGTTGTAGAAGCGCCAGCGTTCGCCCTTCCAGTAATCAAACCATTTGTCCATCTCGCTTGGGTGGACAAAGTATTGCAAGTCCCACTGGATAAACTCGCGCTGACGGAAAAGGAAGTTGCCCGGCGTGACCTCGTTGCGGAACGCCTCACCGATCTGGCAGATGCCAAAGGGAATCTTGGCCCGGCTGGACTTCAGCACGTTTTCGTAATCCAGGTAGATGTTCTGGCACGCCTCGCCGCGCAGGTAGGTCTTGGTGCGCTCGCCCTCGATCACGCCCAGGTATGTTTCCATCAGCAGATTAAAGGGCCGCGCCGCCATCAATTCGCCGCCGCAGTTGGGGCAGGTGCGCTTGATGCGGTTCTCATCGGGCAGATGGTCTTCGCGCCAGCGCATCTTGCAGTTTTTGCAATCGGCCAGCGGATCAGAAAAATGCTCGACATGGCCGCTGGCCTCCCAGACACGCGGGTGGGTAATAATCGCGCCTTCGATGCCCAGCACATCATCGCGCATCTGCACCATGAACTTCCACCAGTGGCGGCGCAGGTTGGTGCGCATCTCCACGCCCAGCGGGCCAAAGTCATAGATGCCCGCCACGCCGCCGTAAATCTCGGAGTTGGGGTAGACGAAGCCGCGCCGCTTACAGAGAGAAACAATCTTGTCCATAGGGACAAACTCTTCCGTCACTGCGCGCTTCACTTCGGTTTGAGCCATCGCTATACCTCCAGGTGTGGTCGCAGCGCCACAAAAAATACCCCGGGCGCTGCACAGTCGTGTATCAACGCCCAGGGACGAATGCGCGCGCATTCGCGGTTCCACCCTGGTTCCGAACAGCAGGCTGGCGGTTAAAACGGCGCCTGAAGACGACCCGCCACGAAGCCCGCCTGCGCGGGCCAGGAGCGGGAACGTATCTGGCACACACAAGCCAGCCGCCACGTTCGGCCCTCGATTTTTCTGCTCATCTGCGGCTCCCAGGCGCCATTCGTCCGTGTTCCCGCGCCGGTCTCCCACCGACCACCGGCTCGCTGAAGCGCCCACACGGACTACTTCTCCTGTTCAACACCGCCTCAATTGTACCCGAATAGTATACGATAAAATCGGCCAGCTTGCAAGAACCTGGCGGTCATAGCGGCCAGCCTCTACAACTTGCGCAGGATGCCCTCCATTTCAACGTCGGTGAACGCCCGCAGCGTCTCGGTGCGCGCATTGCCCAGGCTCCCCAGGGCAAGCGTCTCTGCCATCAGCGCCTGTTCATCGGGCGCCTCAAGGATCACAGCGACATCATAGCGCCCCTGAGTCCAAAAGAGGTCATGCACTCTGATGCCGCGACGTTCACAATCAGCGCGGAATTGGTGAGCGCGTCGAACGGTTTCTTTGACTCCCTTGATTCCCTGGTCCGTCCACCTGGCGAGAACCACGTAGCTTGACATCTTATCCCCCTTCTGCTGTGGGAACAGTCACATACAGCATGGGTTGCCGCAGAATCCATGCCCGTACTTTTCCCTCTTCAGCCAACTGCCAGGGACCACCAGCAGGCAACCGGATTTAGAATGCCTCACAAAACCGATGGTTGGCCCCACCCCTGCCGCCTGGAAGGACGGCGCTACAACCCCGCCCCTGCTCGTGCGGAGGTTGTGTGAGGCGCCCTTAGTATAACTCCTGCTGGAAGACCAGCAGCGCCTCCTCTGGCCTCAGCCAGCGCGCCAGCGCCTCGCTCACCTGTCCCAGCCGCCGCCCCTGCATGGCAAGCAGCGCGTTGCGCATCGGCCTGGGCAGCACAGGTTCCGGCGCGTAGAGCGCCGCCACGCCCAGGCTCAGGTCATCGTGCAGCCGCGCACGCAGCCCTTCCAGCGTCTTCATCTTCAGCACAGCGGCGCTATAGGGTGGCCGCCAGACGCCCGGCATGTCGGGCCAGGTGTAGTCGTCCACCGGCAGCGCCCCGCTATATGGGCGCGCGCGTTTGAGCGCCAGCAGAGCGGGCCGCAGCCCCATCTGCACGCTGGGCGGCAGGCAGCGCAGCAGCCACTCGATCTCTAACGCCTCCCTCGAAACGATGCGCGCGGCCTGGGGAGCGGGACGCTTTGGCAGCGGGGGAACAGAGCGGGCCGGTTGAGCCGGGGTGAAACCAAAGAAGCGGGACCACACGGACGAAAAGCGCCAGGACGACATACGAGAGCCTCTCTCTTTCTGGCACGCGCGCCGCCAGCGTCGCGCAGGTGGCCCCGCGCAACGCCAGAACGGCCATCCCCCGTCAGAGCCAGGCCCGCATGTGTTTCGCTGGGGCTGGCTTTCCAAGAGATGGCCGCCGAGAGGTCTACCAATTGGGCAATTTTTCCGGTGATAGAATGCTCGCAGCCTTGGCTCCTGGTAGTTTCAGGGTTGGGGTGAATGGCGCGGCTGGTGTTGTTGACACTGGCCGCGTCGTGCCGTTCGGTTACTATAGGATGAGCATACTATACCTGATCTTTCTGAAGCTGTCAAGCCTGGTAGGAGAAAAGCTCAATTATTGATGTCTGCCAAGACCTCCAGAAAGGTGCGAGGACTGAGGAGCGTCACCCCTTGATAGGAGCCAAGCTCTTCCAGCTTCTTATCGCCCGTCACCAGATAATCCGCGCGGCCACTGAGCGCAGCAGCGACAATCAGATCAAAGGATGCTGATCGCGCTCATCTGCGCGACCTTCCTCTCGCACCTCATGGATCGCCTTTGCCACCTCGCGCTCAAGCTCAGCCGTTGGCACATCCTTAAACGCTTCTTGTATCTCATCGAGAATAGCAAATCGCTCTGCCCGCTCAGCTTCCAACTGCTTCAGCCGCTTGAGGTCTTCAGCAGAGATAATGGCGGCAACTGGGATGCCACTTTTCTCAACGAGTACCCGCATTTCCCCGCGAAACACCTTGTTAAGAAGCTGGCTCCACTGCTGCCGGGCCTCGGATGCCTGGATAACCTCAGTGATAGGTTGGCTTTCGCTCATCGTTTCCCCTTTCTTTTGTACTATTTCGTACAGAATAGCATCATTTGGTACAATAATCAATCCGATAATTTTAGCTGCAACCGGGCTATACAACTTGCCCTTCATCTGCTATTCTTGGCGCAAAGAGCCAACACGTATCCACCAGGAGCGCCGCATGACGCAGCAGCCGGATGATCCGACAAATCTGTCCGCAGAAGACAGCGCCGGGGAGCCTTTACCCCTCATCGAGCTTGAGACGCTGCTCGCTCGTCCGCCGTCCCGACGCAAACGGCTGGCGCAGCTTGGTCTGGTCGTCGCCATGCTGGTGGTGGCTGCCTTCACCCTGCGCTCGGTGATCGTGCCAGCGCCGTCCGTCGCCTCCACGCCCACCCCAACCCTGTTCGTCTCCTCGCCCTCGCTGGTCATCGAGAGCAACCTCGCCTTTGGAACTGTCACCATCAACGGCAAGCGCCAGGATTCCGCCGCTCCACTGCTGGTCGCCGCGCATGGGGATGACTACACGATTACCCTGGCGGCTCCGCCGTTCCGGCCCGTCTCGTGCCACTTCACCCTTTCCCGCTTGCCGACGATGGGCTACTTCCCCCCTGGCGCGTGCAGCGGCCTCAAGGCTGGCTCTGCGCCGGGCAAGAGCCTGGGCGTCATGACTGTGCATGGCGTGACCGGCTTCCCCTCTTACGCGCTGTTCCTGGGGGTGTCCTGGGATGACCTGCTGCCGGACCAGCAGGGTCAGGTCGCCGCCCTTCTCCGGCAGGTCTTGAGTACGCAGAGCAAGCTCACGATTCCTGCTCACGCCGCCATTGCCACCCGCGCCTCAGCGAACGGGACCATTACCAGTCAGCGCACAGCAGCGCCCCTTCAGGCCACGACCAGCCTGTTCCCGCGCGCCTCGCTCACCGATCCATATCATCAATTCTGTCAGGCCCAGGTGTGTCCTGTGAGCAGCGGTCCGCAGTTCATGGCCGAACTACATGGCCCGGTCTGGGGTATCTACGTGGCCCTGGCGCTGCGCTGGCAATTTAGAAGCGCCTCCGGGGGCGTCGTCAGCGATGTCACCTATCCCACGGCTGGCTATGCGAACCTGTTCCTGTCCTATTCGAGCGCGAACGGCTGGCAGATGGCCGAAGGACCGCCGATGCTAGCCCCTTCCCTTCCAGATCAACTAGCCCTGCTCCCCTGTGAGATCGGAATGGCGCTCATGCAGGCGCGGTTTGGAGACGCCTGGCAAATCAGCGATCTAGGCGCCTACGGGGTTCAGGGATGCAGCCTGGGGTTCCAGCGCCAGCAAGCGATGGGGCAGCAAGAGCCTGCCAGGGCGCATATCCTCTGGCGCTTTGGGGTGCTGCTGGCCGCTGATGCGCTGACCCACGCGCTCTTTCCAGACCTGCCCGTAGCTTCCCCCGCCGAGATCGCCGCCCCTGGAAAGTGAGGCACGAGATTATCTTGCCCATAGAGTGCTGATCTTCCCGCTGCTGGCATGATCCGCTCGGTGGGGTATCCAGCGGCTGCTTAAAGAATGGGGTATGGGTTGCTCGTTGAGGGAGAGAGTGCGATACTTGAGGAGGCCAGAGAAAGGAAAGTGAGGTGAAGCAATGGCGCAGCAAACACTGACACTCAATATCCCCGATGATCTCTATCAGCGCCTCCAGCAGCGCGCGGCAAAGGCGCGCCACACCATTGAGGATGAAGTGGTAGACATGCTGGCAGCAGGAGCGCCTGGAGATGATCGCATCCCTGCTGATCTTAAAGAGATGCTGAACTCTATGGTGGTCCTGGACGATGCGGCATTGTGGCAAGCAGCGCGAAGCCATCTTTCACGAAAGAGGTCCGATGAAATCGAAGCATTACACTTTAAGCGTCAGCGCGAAGGGCTGACAGATGCTGAAAAGGAGCGATTAGCCTGGCTAATGCGTCAGTATGAGCGAACGATGCTTATCCGCGCAGAGGCAGCAGCGATTCTGAAACGGCGCGGACATGATGTGAATGTCTTGCTCAAAAAGCTATGAGCAAAGCCTACATCTCTAAGGCGCTGCGTCTTCGAGTATCTGAGCAGGCGCGCTTTCGCTGCGGCTACTGTTTGACGCAAGAAGAGCTTACTGGTACGCCTATGGAAATAGATCACATCATCCCAGAATCCCTGGCTGGGCGAACCGAGGATGAGAATCTTTGGCTTGCCTGTAAACTGTGCAATGATTATAAGGGTGATCGAGTTGCCGCACTTGATCAGGCCACTGACGAGATCGTACCCCTCTTCAATCCCCGGCAGCAACGCTGGAGTGAACATTTTGCCTGGACACCAACGGGAGAAACCATCGTTGGTCTTACCGCAGTAGGCCGGGTAACAATTGAATTATTGAATCTGAATCGAGAAAGCCTGGTCAGGGCGCGCCGAAGGTGGGTAGAGGCAGGCTGGCATCCCCCCAAAGACTGAAGCCAGACTTTCAGACCGTCTTGCCAGGCGTGCTACACTATCTTTGCAACCCCTTGCAAAGATGTTCTTAACGAGCGTGAGCGTGGAGCGCCATTATGGGAGATGGAACACGGACTGACGCGCCCGCAGCCGGAGGCGAACCCGCAGCCGGTGTGGAGGCCGCCGATACGGATGCGGCTGAAGGCGCTGCCGAGCAAGAAGAACTCACTGACGTTCCCCTTGATCTGACTGACCTCGCGCTGGACGAACTCCCCGTTGACCTGTGCCTCGCGCTGGCTCGCGCGCGCTTTCGCCGGGGAGAGATTGAGGAAGCGCAGCGCGCGCTGGAAAGCGCCTGCATCGTCGCCTATGATAACGTTTCGCTTGCCGATCAGTGCGCCGAGGCGTGCCTGGAACTGGGCCAGCTAGAACGGGCGCGCGCCATTCTGGAGGCACGGCTGGCAAAGAGTGACGCCGTGATGGGCTATCGCCTGTACGCGCAGCTTTTGCTGATCCTGGGTCAGCAAGATACGGCCACCACGCTTTGCCAGCAGCTACGCGAAACGCACAGCGGGCAGATCACCGCCTGGAATATCATTGGCGACGTGGCGCTGGCCTGCACCGATCTGGAAACCGCCCAGGACGCCTATGCTGAGATTCTGCGCCGCTCGCCAACCAGCACCAGCGGTCTGCTGGGCATGGCGCGCTACCACGCCGCCATCGGCGATGAAGAGGCCGCGCGCCGCGAACTGGCGGGCATCTTTGCCGCTTATGGCGATCATCCCTCGCGCTGGGCGCTGCACAATGCCCGCGAGATTGCTGAACGGCTGGGCGATGAGGATTGGCTGGCGGAACTGGATGCCCGGCTGGCAGATCTCGCCAGGCGCGAAGATCAGCGGCTGGCAGAGCGGCTGCGTCTGGCGCGTCAGGGCCAATTGCAGCGCGCCGCGCCGCCGCCCCCGAAAGCCGCGCTCAAAAAGCGCGAATCTACACTCGTCATCCGGCCCGAAGAATCAGACGACATCCCTGAGCCACCAGAGCCAGCAGAGCTTGCCACCGAAGCGCCGCCGGAACTGCTGGAGGCGCTGCGCGATCACTTCGGCTATGAAAGCTTCCGGCCAGGGCAGATTGACGTTATTCAAGCGGCGCTGGCTGGCGAAGACTCGCTGGCGCTGATGCCCACTGGCGCAGGCAAATCGCTCTGCTATCAACTGCCCGCTATGCTCTTGCCCGGCGCGACGGTCTTGATTTCGCCGCTGATCGCCTTGATGCGCGATCAGGTGCAAAATCTGCCGGAAACGATGCGCGCACACACGGCCTTTATCAACAGCGAACTGGACACGTCAGAGCAGGAGCGCCGCTTGCGCGAACTGGCCGAAGGCAGGCTGAAGCTGGTCTATGTCGCGCCCGAACGGCTGCGCCAGCCAGCCTTTATTCACGCCCTGCGCCGGGCGCGCGTCTCGCTCTTTGTGATTGATGAGGCGCACTGCATCTCGCAATGGGGCCACGACTTTCGCCCCGACTATCTCTTCATCCCCAAGGCGCTGCGCGCGATGGCCGAGCAGGCGCAGGATGGCGCGGGCGCGCTACCTATCCTGGCGCTGACAGCCACCGCCACGCCGGATATGCGCCAGGAGATTGGCGGCGCGCTGGGTCGGCGGCTGCGCGTGATCACCACCGGAGTCTTCCGGCCCAATCTGCGCTACGAAGTCGAGCATCTGGAGAGCCAGGAAGATAAGCTGCGCGCCCTGGCCGCGCTCTGCGCCGAGACGGGCGGCCCCGGCATCGTCTACGCACGCTCCCGCGAAAGCTGCGAGAAGCTGGCCTATTTTCTGCGCCAGCAGGGCATCAAAGCCGCGCATTATCACGCGGGCATGAACACCGACGAACGCACCCAGGCGCAAAACGCATTTATGAGCGGGCAGACGCGAGTCATCGTGGCAACCGTCGCGTTTGGCATGGGCATTGACAAAGCCGACGTGCGCTTTATCATCCATTACAATCTGCCCAACTCGCTGGAAGCCTACTGCCAGGAGTCGGGGCGCGCCGGGCGCGATGGTCGTCCGGCGCGCTGCGTGCTGTTTTATTCCGGCGGCGATAAGAGCCAGTTGAGCCGCTGGCTGCGCCAGGATACGCTTGACCTGCCCTTCCTGCGCGCCGTCTATGGCGAGATCAGGCGGCAGATGGGCGCGGGCGGCAAGTTGGGTCTTGTCGCCTCGGCTGAACTGGAACGCGCCATCAATACGCTGATGCAGACGAGCGAGCGCGAGGCCAGCGATACGATGGTGCGCGTGAGCATCAGCCTGCTCGAACGCGGCGGCCTGCTGACACGCCACTTTGACGCTCCCCGCGCGGCTTCCGTCACCTGGCATGGCGTAAACGACCAGCAGCCGCCCGAACTCGCCGCCTTCATCAAAGCCGCCGACCTGATCTCGCAGAAGCCGCCGAGCGTCGATCTGCTCGCGCTGGCTGCGCAGCTTGATCTGCGCCCCGGCGAACTCGAAGAGCGGCTGCTCGCCTGGCGCGACGTGGGCCTGCTGGATTACCGCGCCAATCAGCGGCAGATGCTCATAGAACTGCTGCCCGCGCCGCCCGACGCGACCCAGCGCCTGCAAGATTTGCTCGATACCCTTCAGGAGCAGCGCGAGGCCCAGATCGCGCGTCTCGCCAGCTACGCGCGCAGTACGATGTGCCGCCATAAGACTATCGCGCGCCACTTCGCCGAAGCGATGACCCGCTCCTGCGGCGTCTGTGATCGCTGCGCCCCGGCGCACCCGTCCAATCGCCCAGGCAAAACCAGCAGAGCAGCCCGCCGCCAGCGCAGCGGCAGCGACGCCGACCTGGGGGCCGGCGAACAGACCATCTTGCTCTGCCTGCTCAGCCTGCCTGTTGGCGTGGGCAAAACCGGCCTGGCGCGCATCCTCACCGGCTCCATTGCCGCGCCGCTTTCTGGCAAGCGTTCGGCCTACTATGGCCGACTCGCCACGCTCAGTACCTCGCGCATCGAAAAAATGGCGCAAGGGATGCTAGACGCGGGCTATCTTCAGCGCGACGAGCGCAGCGAGTATAACGTCCTGACCGTCACCGCGCAGGGCCGCGCGCTGCTCGACGACGCATAAAAAATAATGGCCTATCTCGGCTAAAAAGCTAGCCTTTCAACCGCCAGCATGGTACAATCGTCATGCCTGCACACACAGGCGGAAGACTTCTGGAAGCGAGGATGGGCGGATGACACCAGAACCCCGCACACGCGCGCGCCGACGCAAACCATCAATACCAGTCAGCGACGCGGCGGAACCAGTCGCGCCGGTTGAAGAGTCATTTATTGCCGGGCAGCAGCCGGAATCTGATCCGACCATCATTGATACCACGGCTATCGTCATCTCCGAAGAGGTGCAGCCGCTCATCATAGAGCCGGAGCCGGAGCCTGAACCGGAGAGCGCGCGCACCGATTTCTTCTTTCCCCCGCCGCCTCGATCACGCCAGCAGGCGGAAAGCAAAGCTGCTGGCCCCAACCGGCGCGCCCGACGCGCCGCCAGCCCGCGCAAATCCAGGCAAAGCGGGTTCCGCCTGTTAAAAGGGCTGGCGCGAGGCTTGCGGCTCCTGGTGGTGTTTGCTGCCAGGGGATTCAAGCGCGCCATCTTTCCACTCTTTCGCGCCATCTGGCATTTGATCGTAGATGACCCGTATGCCCCGCCCCGCGAGCGGCCAGAGCGAGCCATTCTGCAAGGGCGCGTGCTGGGCGTCTACCGCTATCGCCCCTATCAACGGTTCATTCTGCGCCTCCTTGGTGGCATCCCGCTTATCATCGCTGTTCTGTATCTCATCTATCTGCTTGTCAATGGGCTGCTCTATGGCGTTGATGACCGTCTCTTCCTGGCACAGGGGATTGCCGGGGCGTTCGCCGGGCTGTTTAGCAGCCTGATGATGCTGAGTCTGGCGAGTACCCGTGTCACTTTGCGCAGCGATGGGATAGAATATAAGACTATGTTCCGCGTGGTACGCAGCCGCTGGGAGGAGATCAGTATGCTCAAAGTGGATTATTTCCGCCGGAGCGAACGCTGGGTCGTCGGCACCGGGCGTGGAGCCTGGGCATTCCTCTTTCGCTCGTTGTTCGGCTTGCCCAAAGGCCGCCAGCTTGCCAAGCTGATTACGATCTATGCCCGGCTGAGTTCCACCGGTACACCTTACTGGCTGCCCTCCCTTGGACGGCGCGAGGAGAGCCGCTCCCCCTCACGCAGCGCATCCAGATCGGAGAAGCGCCCGGCCTCTCGCAGCACATCCAGAAAAGCCAAAGCAAAAGCGCAGCAGCAGACGCCCTAGAACCGAGCCAGCCACCATGACGCTCTCTTCCTCTCGACAACAGGCCGCCAATGACGCCGACACCCTGGGCGCGCGGCGCTATGAGTATCGCTACCCCCTCTCAGCCAAACTGATCGCCTTCGCCATTTTGGTGTTCATCCCCCTTGCAACCACCGGCTTTCTCACCCAGTCCTTCGCTTCAGCCGGTCTGGCTGATCGCGTTGTGCCGGGGTTGATGGCCTTGATTGTGATCGGGGCTGGCGTGTTTCTGGTGTATCGCCAGGCGTACTTTGCCTGGTCGGTCATTACAGTGTACGAGCAGGGGCTGCGCTTCGACTTCTGGCGCAAACATCTGGTCATCCCCTGGAGCCGCCTGGGCAAGTTCTACCTGGGGCCGGGGCGCGCGCCAAAGTGGCATATCACCGATAAAGACGAAAATATCCTCTGTGAACTCAAAACAAACGCCGTCGGGCGCGCTTTCACCGAGGGCAGCGCCGAGCCAGCGCAAACCGCAGCGCCAGCGCCGATCATTACCGATGCTATCATCGAGCAGGGCAACATGACCCTGTATGAAACGCCGTTCCAGTTTTATGCCCCCGCGCCAAGATGTTCGCGCAGAAACAAGAAGAGCAGGTGATCGCTCCCTCTGAAAGCCTGCCATGCCGACTGGTCACAACGGCTTTTCGGGCGATGAACACGCAGATTGAGATGCAGCTTGCCATCTGCCGATCTCAAAGACTATGTGACAGAGGAGGTATCCTATGTCCGCCAATAAAACTCCCATTGTACGTAAAACGTTTGCATTGCATGAACCGACGGCCAGGGCGCTCGATGCCCTGGTAGAAGCTGGCCGCGCCCGCAGCGCAACCTCTTTAATAGAGCAGCTCATCTTGCGCGAGGCAAAGCTGCTGGAATACGAGCGCAGCCAGGCCGAGCTTGAGCGGATGTATGCTGAAATCTATGCTGATCCCGCCTATCGTGATGAGCAGCTTGCGCTTGAAGCCATTTTCGCACCCGCGCTGATGGACGGGCTGGAGTTCGAGAAGCAGCCAGTGGATACGGTTCCACCAACTATCGGAGGTTGCCACTTGTAGCGCCGCCATCTTGGCGGCCAGTGGCTAGCCGCCCGGAAGGCGGCGCTACAAGTAACACGCCTCGCCTGCCAGCACCTCCTGTGTGGTGGAACTAATGGATACGAGGTATTTGCCTTGCCCGGCCCGACGGTGCTACTATACTCTCTGATACCCTGAATGTTTCGCACCGGAGCAACCCAACCGCATGCCAGCAGCCAGACCCACGCCAGGAAACCGCTCTCGCTCGAAGAAGATAACCACGAAGGGAAACGGCACATCCCAGGCACAGACCGCCGACACAGCCCATCTGGCGCATGATGACGCAGCGCCAGACCGGGGATTGCTGCTGATCGCGCTGGTCTTCCTGGGGGGCATGTCCTCGCTGGGCGTGGAGATGACTGCGGCGCGGCTGGTCGCGCCGTTCTTTGGGGATTCGCAATTTGTCTGGGCCAATCTGATTGGCCTGACGCTGATCTATCTGACCCTGGGGTATTATCTCGGCGGCAAGCTGGCCGACCGCGCGCCCTATTCGCTGGCGCTCTATCGCCTGACCGCCTTCGCCGCCGCCACCATCGGCCTGATTCCCCTGCTCGCCAAGGATGTCCTGGGTTGGACCGCGCAGACCTTCGCCCAATCGGCCAGCGACATTTCCGTTGGCCCCTTGATAGCGATGCTGCTGCTCTTCTCGCTGCCAGTGATCTTGCTCGGCTGTGTTTCGCCCTTCGCCATTCGGCTGCGCATCAAGACGGTGGGCAGCGCGGGCAGCACCGCCGGGCGGCTGTACGCGCTTTCGACAGTGGGCAGCATCCTGGGTACGTTCTTGCCGGTCTTCTGGCTGATGCCCTCTTACGGTGTGCAGGCCACTATCTTTCTGTTCGCCGTTTTGCTCATGGCGATCTCCGCTGTGGGCCTGATCGCCCAGGCGCGCCGTTCTTGACGCCGGGCGGCACGAAGAGGCGTCACGTGACAACGCAAGAAAGAGCAGCCATCATTCAACCACCGAAACGCTCAACGCCTGCCGATAGCTGGCGCTGGCTGCGGCTTGACCTGCCCACGCGCGCGCTGCCGCTGCTTCTCGCGCCGCTGGTGGTGGCCTGGCTCTTCCATCTACCCCTGGCAGAGATTGGTCTGCCAGCCCTTTCCTGGTCGCAAGCCGCGCAGCAGATCGGGCTGGGGCTGGCGATTGGCATCCCCTTTGGCGCGCTGACCGCCGCTTATCGCGCCGTCATCTTGCCGCGCTATCGCCTGCCCACACTCGCCGATCACCTATTCCAGAGCGGCTATTACCTTTTTCTCAACGCCCCGGCGGAAGAACTCTTCTATCGTGGCCTCGTTCTCACCTTTGTGGCGCGTTGGAGCGGTTCGTTGGCGCTGGGCTGGCTGGTCAGCACAGCGGCCTACGCGCTCTATCATCGGCTGGGCGGCTGGGGCTGGCTGAGCATCGCGGGCGTGGGCCTGGCGGGCGCGCTCTTTGGCGTCCTTTACATCATTCAGCCCGCGCCGCGCTCGATCTTGCTGCCGGTGGTTGTGCATGGCCTGACAACCTGCGCCTTCCTGAACCTTGGCGAAGTGGCAGCTTATGCCCGCCAGCGCCTGCTGACGCGCCGCAACGCGCGCGCCTGACCAGACAGGCTCGACCCCATCGGCGATTAGCCGCCTGGAAGGGACGCTACAGGGTTCCACCAATTATCGGAGGTCACTTGTAGCGCCGCCTTCCAGGCGGCCAACGCTGCGCCCTGGCGAGCGTGCGCCCTCCAGGCCAGCGGACCAGCAGGCCACCGCTGGCCGCCAAGATGGCGGCGCTACCAGTCACACGCCTCGCTTGCCAACACCTCAGATTTGGTAGAACCGCGCTACAGGTGCGCTTGACAGGCGCGGGTACATTGCTTACTCTGTTCACAGCGTATCGTTCATTCCCCTGTTCTTAACCTGTGTAGAAAGAGGCCATCGCTATGACGCCAGAAGAAGAACTGCGTCAGACCGTCGCGCATATCCGGGTCGTATCACAGCAGTATCTCAACGGCGATCCCGCCCCGTTTCAAGCGTGCTGGTCACACGCTGACGACGTGACCATTTTCGGCGCCTGGGGAGCCTATGAGCGCGGCTGGGCGCAGGTTGGCCCGCGCCTGGAGTGGGGGGCAGAACGCTATCGCGGCGGCCATACGGACTTCGAGCTTCTGGCGCTCTCTGCGAGCGATCACCTGGGCTATACCGTCTGGATTGAACGCGGAGAGGCGCGAGTGATAGGGCAGGACGAGCTTCGCCCAACCGCGCTGCGCGTGACGCAGCTCTATCGGCGGGAAGCGGGAGCCTGGAAGATCACCCACCGTCACGGTGACGCCATCACCGATAAGATCGAGGCAAAAGCCGTCTTGCAGTAGCCCAATGTTCTCATCATCTTCACCGCAGCGGGGCAACCCACCCAGGCCAGTAGGCTGGCGGCTGAAGGCCGCGCCTGGGGGCTGCGCCACCAAGCCTGCCGGCGCAGGCTCCCCACCCCGTCGGCGCGGCGTCTGCACCTGTAGCGCCGCCATCTTGGCGGCCACCGCTGCGCCAAGGCGAATGGTCGCCCTCCAGGACAAGCGTGCGCGCTGGCGCAGCGGTGGCCGCCAAGATGGCGGCGCTACAGGTGGCAAGCCCCGGTGAGTGGTGAAACCCGCTCCAGGCGCTTGCTTGACAAAGGCAGACAGACTCAACTATCATGCGAGAACTATAGTTCGAGGACTGAAATTAAAGAACATTCTGCTGATGCCGCCGCAAAAAGAGGAACAATTTGATGGGCGAAAAAGCTCCCTGTGGCTGTCTGAGATGCCTTGATGCCCTCTGGCGTCGGCATACGCAGCCAGCCCCAGGAGAATCAGCGCCGCCCTCCTTGCCAACGTCTGCCGAAGAAGCGCCCCCTACAAATACACCTGACGCCGCTCCCATCGCGCTCTGGCGCATCCTGATTGTCGAAGATGATACCAAAGTTGCCGAGATCATCCAGGCGGCGCTGCGCCTCGAAGGCAATGGGGCCTGGGAGGTACGCATCGCCCCCAATGGCGAGGAAGCCCTGAAGCTGGTGGACGAGCAGCCGGTTGATCTGATCCTGCTGGATATGCGCCTGCCGGGCATCAGCGGCGCGGAGGTCTACCGACGTCTGCGATCTGCGCCAGCCACGCAGCGCCTGCCCATCATCTTCCTCAGCGGCGGCACAACGTTTGATCTTTCCATCGAAGGCGTTCAGGAAGGCATCCTGCTGCGCAAACCATTCGATGTCTCTGAACTGGTGGCGGTAGTACGAGCAAACCTTCCCGACGCACACAGCGAACAGGGTCAGACAGCGGGGAAATGACCTTGCCGGGGCAGCGGCCTGTATGCTTCATCATCTGCCAGCCAGACCCGACAACAAAGCACATCAGGGGCAACGTTCATGTTGCCCCTGATGTGCTGCTTCGTCCTTTGCCGCGCCTGACCTATTCGTTGGGTAGGAACGACCACGCGGGCGGCGGCACAAGCGGCGTGCCATATTCAAGCACAATCAACTCGTGCGCTTTGAGAGGAATCTTCGCGGGATCGTCCGTATAAGGCTTCAGATCGTTCGGCGGCGTCACTGTAAAGGGCTGGCTGGGGTCCGACGGCTGCTGATCGGTCGCATACACATACACGGTCAGTTTATGCGCCGCATCTACCTTATGCCCCAGCAAGTTCGTCGCGCTGAGCGTCTGGCCCCAGATGTCGAAGAATTGACGCAGGTCAAAGGTATTCTTATTTGGCGACTCAATATGAATGACGCCCTCGTCGCCCGTATCGGAATGTACGTGCAGCCAGTAGAAGCAGGGGGTAATAGACTGGCGGCCAACATCCCCAGGAATCGGAACCTGCTGCCCGTTGACATAGATTTGCAGGTGCGCGTGATAGTGAGTGACCTGCCCCTCAAGGGAGTCGCATGAAATGCCATCTATGGGCGCGCCCCTCAGATATGGGGCGACCTGCGGGCCAAAGAACGTATTATAGAGGAGAATACCAACGATGACCACCGCCGCCACCGATGGGAGGCCAAAGAGCGCCCATCGCTTCAGCGTTCGGTTGCGGCGCTCGCGCTCGCGCTGCTGGCGGCGCTCCTCGATCTTGCGGCTGAACTCCTCGCGGCGCGCCTCGCGCTTCTGGTCGCGCTTGTTGGTCTGAAGCCTTCCAGACGGCGGCCTGGCAGGCGTCTGCGCTGCCTTGGAAACAACCGTCGCGCTCGCCGGGCCGGTTGACGCCTTCGCGCCGGTTGTCACCGGCTTCGTTTTAGCGCCTGACGCCGCGTTGGTCGTCGTTTTGGAGGTTGATACGGCAGCGTCCGGCGTGGTCTTCGCAGCGCCAGAAGCCTGCTGGTTGGCTCCAGGCTTGCCGCTCGTCTGCTTGCCAGCCGATTGGCCGGATTTTGATTTTGGTCGTTTTGTAGAGGTACCCATTTCCGCCTCTCTGCTGCTTCCCTGACCATGCCACCCCGGTGGCAAGCGGCTCGCAGCTTCGCTCAATGTTATCGGCCCCAGTATACGGCCTTCAACATCCATCCGTCAATTCGCCCGGGACCAAAGACAATCCTCTTTTCTCTAAAAGACGATTCGCAAGCGCGATACGTATTATCAAGGCGCGAGAGGGTGCAGGCGTTTTCAGTTGGGGGAGGCTGGTTCCTGTGGTTCAATCACGCGATTTTTGACTGGAGACGACAACACCACCGACGTGGTGAGTTGCCCATAGGGCATCAGGCGGTCGAGCAGCGCCTCCAGATGCGCGACGGATACGACGATCACTTTCAGAATAAACGAATCGCTGCCGGTAACGCGATGGCATTCCAATACCTCCGGCAGATCAGCGATAAACGCGCTCACAATCGGGCATTTCTCGCTGGGCGACTCCACACGGATAAAGGCCATCAGCGCGTAGCCGATCTTTTCCGGGCAGACCCGCGCGTGATACCCGGCGATGATACCCGCTTCTTCGAGCTTGCGCACCCGTTCGGCGACAGCGGGCGCGGACAGTCCCACCCGACGGCCCAGTTCGCTGAACGAAAGCCGCGCATCTTCTTGCAGCGCGCACAAGATTTCCCAACTGGTTGTGTCCAGCGCCTTTTCATAATCGAAAGCGAACATCGGATTCCACCTTACTTTTATAAGCGATAGAGGGAAAACGCTTTTCATTTCCCCTTCATTATAGGCGATTCTGCGCTTAAAATAAAAGCATGCACATGCTGTTTTCGCGCCCGATTCGTTTCCAGGCGACGGAACCCGTCGGCGGCATAGACCACCCCACACCTGTTGCCCCGGCTGATGCCGCTCAGGAGCAGCCCCCAAATAGTGAAGCAGCGACCCCCGCCGCGCCCGGCAGGCACAACTGGCTCTTTATTGGTCTGGCGCTGCTGGCTGTGTATGTCATCTGGGGTTCGACCTATCTGGCAATTCGAGAAACCCTCGTCGGCTTCCCACCGTTTCTGGGGGCCGGACTCCGCTTCTTGATCGCTGGAAGCATCCTCTATGGCTTCTTGCGCGTGCGCGGCGCGCCAAACCCCAACCGCCGCCAATGGACCGGGGCAGCCGTCGTGGGTGGGCTTTTGCTGGTCTGCGGCAATGGCGGGGTCGTCTTCGCCGAACAGTCGGTAGCCTCTGGCGTGGCGGCGCTGATCGTCGCTTCTGTGCCGTTGTGGGCGGTCCTGTTTGCCCGCATCTGGGGACGCTGGCCCAATGGCAAAGAGTGGATCGGCCTGATCGTCGGTTTTGTCGGCATCATCTTCTTAAATCTAGGCGGCGGCCTGAGCGCCACCCCGATTGGGGCCGTGACCATCCTGCTGGCGGCCATCTGCTGGGCGCTGGGTTCTGTCTGGAGCCAGCATCTTACTCTGCCAGCGGGGGCCATGTCCAGCGCGGCAGAGATGCTGGTCGGCGGCGCGGCGCTGTTGGGGCTGGGACTGGTCTTGAACGAGCGATTTTCCGGCCCGCCGCCCCCGGTGGCCTTCTGGGCGCTGGCCTATCTGGTCGTCTTTGGTTCGCTGGTGGGCTTCAGCGCCTATGGCTATCTGCTCAAGCGCGTGCGCCCGGCTCTGGCGACCAGCAATGCCTATGCAAACCCGCTGGTGGCGCTGCTGCTGGGGGCGGCATTTGCCGGAGAGCAGATCACCGCCATTGAATTGCTGGCCCTGGTCTTCATCCTTACCGGCGTGGTGCTGGTCGCCCTGGGGCGCGAGAAGCGCAGATAGTGGCTAGCTCTGGCGGGGCAGCAGCCCACGCTCCAGCGCCACCGCCACAGCAGAGGCCCGCGAATCAACCCCCAGCTTGCTAAAGATAGTATTGATATAGGCTCCTACGGTGCGCTCGCTAATGCCCAGCCGCAGCGCAATCTCTTTGCTGCGCTCGCCCCGCGCCACCCCCGAAAGCACTTCTCGCTCGCGCTCGGTCAGGTCCAGGCTATGGCGCGCCCGCGTTGTGCGTGATGGCGGCGACAGCGCCTGCGCGGCGCGCGCGAGGATGCGCGCCATCACCTCTGGCTGCACCAGCATCTCTCCACGCGCCGCCGCGCGCAGCGCCTGCACCAGCGTCTCCAGCGCGCAATCTTTGAGCAGGTAGCCACAGGCGCCCGCCTGGAGTCCCTGAACCATTAAATCATCTTCGTTATAGGTCGTCAGGATCACCACCGCTATATTCGGCCAGCGGGCGCGCATCTGCCTGATCGCTTCGACGCCACCCATGCCGGGCATACGCAGGTCCATCAACACCACCTGCGGCTCCTGCGCTTCCGCCAGACGCAGCGCCTCTTCGCCCGTAGCCGCTTCCCCCAGGACCAGAAAGTCGGGCTGCGTTGCCAGAAAGGTACGTATGCCCCAGCGCACCAGTTGATGGTCATCCACGATGAGGAGCGTGATTGCTTGCTCCATCGCGCAGTTCCTCCCTCTCGCCTTCAGAGCGCCGCGCGCTCAGCAAACGCTGCGCTATTTCAAGGTCGGCATCGCCCGGCGCTGACGCGGCCAGCGGAATGCTGGCCTCCACACACGCGCCAGTGGCATCGCTGCCTATATGCAGCGTCCCGCCGACCGCCTCGGCGCGCTCGCCCATGCTGCTCAGGCCCAGCCCGCGCCCTTCGGCTTGCGCCAGGTTGAAGCCGCTACCATTGTCCTGAATGCGCAGCGTCAGCGTCTCTGTTTCTGGTTCAAGCGACACCACTACCCGCGTGGCGCGACTATGCCGGGCAATATTTGTAAGCGCCTCCTGCGCGATGCGAAAGAGCGCCTGCTCAATCGGCAGGGGCGCGACAAGCTCGTCTGGCAGCCGGGCCTCAACAGCGATACCCGTAGATTTTGCCCACTCGTCTGTCAAATCGGTCAGCGCCCCACCTAGACCCTTCCCGGCCAGCGCCATCGGGCGCAGTTCGTGGATCAGGGCGGTCAATTCCTGCTGCGCCTGACCAGCCAGGCGCGCCGCTTCGTCGAGGGTCTGCGCGGCCTGGGGATGATCGGCCACCTGCACCCGCGCCGCGCCGACGAGCAGCGTCACGACAAACATCTGCTGCTTGATAGAATCGTGCAGATCGCGCGCCAGACGATGGCGCTCCTCCACCACGGCCAGTTCCTGGCGCGTGGTGATGAGGTTTTGCAACTGATCGGCCATGCTGTTGAGTTGCTGGGCAAGCTGCCCCAGTTCGTCGCGCGAGCGGTCGCGCACCTCCACCTGAAACTCGCCCTGGCTCCAGGCGTCGGCTGCCCGTGTAATCCGGCGCAGGCGGCGGCGGATGCCCCGCGAACCCAGCATGCCTGCCAGCGTGCCGATCACGACGGTGAGCAAGATGAAGAAATACTCTTTTTGCACATTGACTATCAGGGCATCGGTGAAGCTCTCCTTTGAGGCGCTGCTTACGAGGCTCAAGCGCCCCTTCACCACCAGAAAGAAGACTCCAGCACCCTTGAGAGGCACCGCGACGGCTGTCTGCCCGGTGGGCAGGGGATATATCAGGTCAGCCTGGTTTTGATCGCCTTGCAGCGCCGCGTGAATAATCGCTTTGGATTGGGGCAGCGTGGTGTACTGTTCCGGGTCCGTGCCATCATCGGTCTGGGCCGCCAGCGTGTGTCCACCGCGATCCAGAATCACCACCGCCGCGTATTTCGCGTGAGAGGGGTCAGAGGTGTTCTCCTTGCCGTTCACCGGCGGCGCAATAAAAGATTTGATCCAGGCGCTGAGGGCTGATCGGTCTGGCGGGTCTGTGGTCACATACGGGAGAACCTGCGGCGCAACCAGATCGGACAGAGCCTGCACATACAAATAATCGGTTTTGTCCTGCTGCGCGGCGGTAATGTCACCGACGGTATTCACCATTTCAACGGTGAAGACGACCACCAGCGTCACCAACAGATAGGATAAGGTGAGTCGCCACTGGAGTCGCCGAAAAAGGCGCAGGAACCTGTTCATAGTCGTTCTCCATAGGGGATACCAACCCCGGTTGAACACTACTCTTAGAATGCCTCACACAACCGGCGGTTGGCCCCACCCCTGCCGCCTGGAAGGACGGCGCTCCAACCCCGCCCCTGCTCGTGCGGCGGTTGTGTGAGGCGTTCTTAGCGCACGATCCGCCTGACCAGCCGCTCGGCCAGCGCCACGCTGTAATTCTGGCCGCGATCCTGTGGATAGACCTGGAACATGTTGGCGATCCAGAGGTCAGGGAGCGGCGTTTCGTGCGGCGGGATATGCGCCGGAAAGTCGCGGGTGACGATAGGCTGGGCAAAGGGCGCGGCAAACATCCAGGAGTCAGTCACCCAGTCCGGGCTGAACAGTGGGTTGATGCGCTTGAGGTGCGGCAGATGACTCGCCAGCACGTCCTCTTTGCTCTGCTTGAACAGCGGATGCGTCATGGGCAGATAATTGCCCAAGTAGAGCAGATGCCGCCCGCCGTAGTCCTCTTTGGGCATCAGGTTGGTATGCTCCACCGCTGCCAGGAAGGGATAGCCGCGATCCGTGAATTGCAGCCAGTAGACATCGCTCAGCGAGTGCTTCAGCGCCAGAATCAGGCAGTGTGCGCCATAAGCCAGCCCCCAATCGTATCGCTCGCGGAAGTCCTGGGGCAGTTCGGGGATCAGCCGGAAGGTGAGGCGCGTGGGCAGCGTGGAGATGACGCGATCAAACGTCTCTTCTTGCGCCGGAGCATCTGGCCCTGGTGTGCTGGAGACGAGCCAGCCGCCCGATACCTGCGCCCTCCGGGCGTTCAGCACTTCGCAGCCCAGGCGCACTTCTCCGCCGCGCGCGCGAACCTCGCGCGCCAGCGCGTCATACACCTGCTGGAAGCCGCCGCGCAGATAGCCCAGGCTAAAAGAGCGGCAATGCAGGCGCGACCACATCCAGGCCATGCTAATCTGAGGATAATACTCGCCAAACTTCGACTCCAGAATAGGCTGCCAGACCAGTTCATAGGGGCGTTTGCCCATCCAACGAGCCATCCACTCGGCGGCGGTGACACGCTCAAAAGGCACATGGCTGCGGCGCAGCTTTAGATACGCCCCCACCGCGCCCAGGCGCACGCGGTCAACGAACGAGAGCGGAGTGAAATGCAAGAGAATATCCAGCGGGCTAAAGGCATACGGCTTGCCATCAACCATCGAACTGGTCCTGGGCGCGTGCCACTCCAGACGCTCGTCCAGCCCCAGTTCGTGAATCAGCGCGATCATCGTGGTATCTGAACGAAAGAGATGATGGTAGAACTTTTCGAGATAGACATTGCCTATCGGAAAGCCTGCCGCCAGGCCCCCAGGCGCCGCTTCTTTCTCCAGCACCACCACATGCTCGCCGCGCTGGGCCAGTCGCAGCGCCAGCGTCAATCCCAGCGCGCCCCCCCCTAAAACAGCCGTTCGCATAGGTTCCCTCTTCAGCCAGATAATGATCGTCTCTGCGCGCGCAGTATATCAGGGTTGCAGGCCAAACGTCGAGCAAACGCCATCAATTAACTTTCATCACACCTTAACTTTTCTGTTGTATACTTCGTACTATAATAACTGAAGTGAGTAGGTGAAGCAAAAGGGCGCGCCTCTTCATGACAGAGGTCGCTTCCCTCCCTGATGATGGTCAAGGCAGAACGCGCGCATGGCAATTTCATCCGAGCAGCCGTTGACAGCTCATCCAGCCACGTCGCTCCCCTTTGATGTGGCCGGGCATATGCCCCCCTGGCGTCCGACGCCCGCTTTCTGGCTGCGTCGGCTCTCCATTGCGCTCGCGCTGGCGCTGATCGCCCTGGCCTATTTCATTACCCCCACGCTGATGCGCGATGGCGCGCCGATGCAGGCCAGCGCCCTCGCAGCAGTAGATAATCGCTGCGCCGACCACAACCCCGGCGAGAGCGATCCGGCCATTGCGGGGGCTTGCATCCTGACGGTTCACTTTACCCAGGACGGCGCGAATCATGTCGCACGGCTGCAACACGCCACGCCGTTCCCCGACACACTCAGCACCCTGCTGGTAATCTATCACCAGCGTTCGCTGCTGGGGCTGCCTGACCTGGGCCATCTGGTCATAACCAGCATCTCAGCGCCCAACGGGCAGGTCTTCACCGACCAGGGTACACAGATCAGCGCCGATACACAGACGCAGATACCGGCTGGCGTGCCACAAGCGGTGGCGCTGGCGATCCTGCTGGCGGGGGTCTTCACCTTCTTCTATCCCTGGCCGGTCTGGAAAGTGCGCGTCAATGCCGAAGTCGTCGCCATGCGCCAGATCGAGTTTCGCAATCGAGAGCGTCTGCCGATGAAGCGCCATCTGGCAACCTTCGTTTGGCACACCAATATCCCGATGCAGCGCGAGGTGAGCATCCCCGGCAAACTCTATCGCCGCCTGCGCCCCGGCGACTCTGCCATCCTCACCTACGAGCATCTACGCTCCGGGGCGTTCAAGGCGCTGCGCGTCCACCTGCCCCGCAGCCGCAAGGGCTGGCTGGCCCCTGGCGTCATTCAGGTCGGCGCTCTGACCCCCTGGCGCTGGCGCTGGCTCTTGATTGGCCTGCTCTGGCTGGAAATTCCCCTCTCTCTCCTTCTGCTTGCTACTGTGAGTTAAAGCAAGCGAAACAGCCAGGGCAGGAGATCGGCCTGATTCTTGCTACAGGGCACGCATGAGGTCTATACCACTTGCGCGATACCCAATAATCCTATGTTTCTGGCCTGATGCGCGTGGTTATGCTACACTGGTTCAGATCAATCCACCTCATGAGGATGGAATCCTCAGACATCTTGCCTTCTTAGCTTTTCAGCACAGGAAAAGGAGCCTCCGCGAGGAGGATGCTAACGCATGAGCATTTCGGCCAGAGAGCTTGCCGTACTTGTGCAAGGGCTATCCTACCTGATCTTAACAGCCATCACCGCCCGCCAGTTTTTGCGCGAGCCGGGTTCGCTGCGCTTTCACACGCTGCTGGTTTTTGCCAGCGCCAGCGGCGCGCTGCTTTTCTTAGAGACTCATGATCAACTGCTTGCCGCTGGCGCGCCGGGGGTGGCCTCCTTTCTGCTGTCACTCAGTACTATCAGCGCCCTGCTGAACATCTATGCTCTGCTGCTGCTGACCGCAGACCTGACGAATATCCGCCGCTGGCTGGGATGGATCGCCCTTGGCGTCCTGATCCTCAGCGCCGCATTCACGCTGGTAGCCCCCGACTTTTTCGCCGGTTCTCCCTTCTTTTTTCTTGGGACACTGATTCCTCTCTGGCCTTTCGCCATCCGGCTGATCTTACTGGCGAGCTATCTCTTCATCACAGCCTGTTTCTGGTACAGCAGCGCCTTTGCACGTGGGGCCATCCGCTACCGCCTGCAAGGGTTTGCAGCCAGCGGCGTCCTGGCCTGCTGCGGCATGACGTTTGGGCTGGTGAGCCTCTTTGTGCCGGAGATCAGCCTCATGCTGGAAGGGATCGAGGCGCTGCTGGTGGTGCTTACGGGCATGCTCCTGTACCTGGGTTGCGCGCCTCCAGGCTGGCTGCGCCGGTTCTGGCTGCTGCCCTCGCTGGAAGAGTCCAACCAGTTCTGCAACACCTTGCTCTTGAGGGCCTCTCAGGCAAGCGAGCCTCTGACAGCCACAGAAGCAAGCGCGCAAAGCCAGAGCGCAGCCATCAGCCAGATACTGTGTTATGCCATGAACGGCCTGGGCGCGGTTGGGGGGACTGTCGAACTCTGGAATGAGCAGACGGGCGCATTGGAGATTGCCGCTTCCATCCTGCCATCCGAAGAAGTGAGCGCCCTTGACACGAAATCGGGCAATAATACGCTCTTGCTGGAAGTCTTCCAGACCCGGCAGGCGCTCTTGAAGCGCCTCCCCGGGCGCAGGTACCCTTTCTTGAGCAGAACCCTCGATGCGGGGGCAGCCCTGGCAGCGCCGCTGCTTCGTGAAGAGCAGGCGCTGGGCGTCATTGGCCTGTGCTGCGAGCACGTGCCCGACTTAAACGAGAGGGATCTGGCGCGGCTGCAACTCTTCGCCGACCAGATTACCTCCCTGCTGGCCCACCGCGCTGCTCAGCAGGAGGCAACCGCGCTGAAGACCTTACGCAGCGAACAGGCGCTGAAAGACGAGTTTATCGCCTTGATCGCGCACGACTTGCGCACACCGCTGACCGTCCTCAAAGGGCGTTTGCAACTGCTGCGCCGCCAGATGCGCAAAGAAGGGCAGGAGGCCGCCGCCGAAGAGGTTGCCAGGCTTGACGCGCCCTATAACCGCCTGAGCCAGCTTATCACCACGCTGCTGGATGTCAGTTATATTGACACCGGGCGTCTGCAACTCCTGCGCCATGCGGTTGACCTGATCGGCCTGGTGCGCAAGGTCGTGGACGCGCATCCTGGCTATGGCATTGATCTGGAAGTGGCGGGAGCCTCCGGCCAGAGGGAGGGCAGCGAGCCAGGCAGCGCGGAACCGATGATTGCGCTGGGGGATGCCGCGCGGCTGGAGCAGGCGCTGGAAAATCTGCTTGACAATGCCCGCAAATATTCGCCGGTGGGCAGCAGCATTACCGTTCGGCTGGAGCGCCGCGCAGACCAGGCTGGCGACGAAGAGGCGCTGCTGAGCGTGCGCGACCTGGGGATTGGCATTCCGCTGGAAGATCAGCCGCGACTATTCGGGCGCTGGTTTCGCGCCACCAGCAGCGCCTCTCAGAGCACTGTTGGGCTGGGACTGGGACTGTATATCAGCCACGAGATCATCACGCGGCATGGCGGGCGACTCTGGGTGGAGAGCAGCGGCGTCCCAGGGGAAGGGTCAACTTTCTTCTTCACCCTGGCGCTGATTCAGCCACAGCAGGTGATAGAGACGGGCGGCAGCGCCACACACTAGCCTGCCTGGAGGGTAGGGAAAGGCTGCGACGGGCGGGAGGCGAGATCACTTTGCCAGGCGGCTGACTACCGCCAGCACATCCTCCAGGTCAAATGGTTTGGGGAGCAGGGCTTCTACCAGATCGGCTGACAGGTGCAGGCGCTCCTGGGCCAGCCGCCCTCCAGCAGACATCAGCGCGACCTTGTTTTGGTCACGCAGCGTCTGATTTGCCTGCAATTGTCGAATCACCTCGCGGCCATCAACGTTAGGCATCATAATATCTAATAAGATGATCCATCCGCTTTCCCGATTCAGAAGATCAAGAGCTTCCTGCCCATCACGCGCGGTGCCTACCTCGAATCCTTCTTCTACCAGCATATCTTTGAGCAGCGCGCGGATCTCTTCATCATCATCAACGATGAGTACTTTGGTCATGGGCAAACAGTCTTTCCCGTTCCCTGAGTCCATGATGGGCAGCCCCAAGGCGCTATACAATCCCGATAAGCTTACGATACCTGAAAGGCTATAGTTGTGTCAAGCAATAAGGCAGCCAGGCCAGATAGGCTCCACAGGTAGGCTCCTCTGCTGAAGAGACTGGTTTCAGCCGAGCGGTGATGCCAATTCGGGCGGCGCTTCCTCTCTTCTGGTCTTTTCCGGCGGCAGCGGCGCGGCTGGCCCCAATACGACATCCAGAAAATGCTCGACGCTGCGCTCCGTTCCCCAGGGGGATTGAAAGCCGCGAAAGCCCGCGTGGACACGCTGTATATCGGTTTCCAACTGGAGCGCCGCCTGCGTTACCATTGGCGCGGCGCCGCGCTGCTGATGATAGGCGGCCAGATACTCCTGCTCCGTCTGCCCAGGCGTTGGAATCAACAGCGCGCGTTTACCTAACTCGGCCAGTTCCATCAGGGTCGTATATCCTGACCGGCTGACGATCAGACGCGCCCGATTCATCATCTCTTCTTGCATGCAGCGATCAAGATAGGCGTAGACTCTGCAATTTCCGTACCAGCCAAGGAATCCTTCGCCTGGCCGACCAAGCGTCATGACCCCATGCCCGGCCAGACGCGGCGCCTGCTCCAGCAGCCGCTGCTCCAGCATGCCGCGCTGCGGCTCTGGCCCGGAGATGGTGATAAAGTAATCCAGGTCTTCACCCAGCGGGCGACGGCGCACACTCGACAGCGGGCCAATGTAAGCCACCCTGGCGGGTGTGACAAAGCGGAGATCGTGGCTGAGCGCACCACTGAGCGAGTCTGCGGCAAAATCGGGGACAATCAAGCGAGCGAATGGCGTAAAGGCGCGATAATTGAAGTATTCGAGCGAAGGCCCCAGCCACCACCCACCAAATGGGGGGATGAAACGAATGCCATGCGCGATCAGATACGATGGCGCCTGTCGGCTATAACAACCATAGCGGTTATCCGAGACGACCAGATCAATATGTCGGCGCTGCGTCAGGCGCTCGACTTCGGCGTGCTGCGTGGCTTTTGAGCGCCACATCGGCAGCAGCAGCAGGGTGTAGCGCGTATAAAAACGCAGCGGAGTGCTTGCCAGCGGAATGGGAGAGCCAGGCAGGCGCAGCACTTCGCACACTCCCTGGAGTTCCCGGCGCAGCACCTCCAGTGGTGGGCCATCGCAGCCCACGATGACTTCGCAGCCTTCCACCAATAAGCCGCGAATCAAAGGGAGGTCGCGGGTCGCGTGGCCCAGCCCCCAATGGCCCACGACGAATAAGATACGCTTGCCAGTTCCCCGCACCTTTCGGTCCTTTCTACGCGTCGGCGCGTGGCCCTCCGCAAGAAGGTCTGCTTCCGGGCAGCATCACATACTCCTTCGCAACTTACGGGCCAGAAAGCTGCGAATGTATTCGAGCCTCAGCAGCCCAGGCAAGCCAAACCCGCCTGTGGCGCTGCGATGTCAACGTCAGCTACCAGTTGCAACTTCTGCCGCGCCCCCACGTAAAAAGAGTAGCGTTGCAACGAAGAACGTTTTCAACGAAAAGCTGCTGTCACTGTTCACCCATCCAATGGAGGGGAAGAGATATGAGTACCGTTGACCCGACGAACCCAGGGCAGGGCAGCGCCCGCGAGCGCCCAGAGCCAGGAGACCCTGAAGCCCAGTTCTACCCGCCCCATGACCCCGCGAACGACCAGGAGCAGGCGCGCCAGCACTATTCTGGCTATGGTTCTGGCTATGGCTATCAGCCCGATATGGACCCTGACGGCTTCGCGCACCACCAGGGCGGCTGGCAGGGCAGGCCAGGCTGGCAGCCCTGGGCAGGCGGAGGCTTCTATTACCGCCGTCGCCGCTTTCCTTTCTGGGGCATTTTGCTGCTGATCGTGCTGGTGGCGCTGCTGATCAAGCCGCTGCTGACGTTCACCTTCGCCCTGGCAGGGCTGGCGTTCGTCATCCTGCTCTTCTTGCTGCCGTTCGCCATTTTGGGAATGATCTTGCATCATCACTATGGCTGGCGGGGCTGGGGCGGCGGCTGGGGCCGCTGGGGTCGCTGGTAAGCCCTGAGAGTGCATCCGGCTGAATGCCGTGTATACCGCCGTCCCTCTCCATTGGGGCGGCGCTGCAATCGAAAGCGGGGAGCAGGCAGATACACTGCCTGCTCCCCTCGTCTATTCAGGGTTTGATGGCCGAAAAAACGTCGTTGGCGTCGGGGACAAAATGAATATCGTGGAGCGGCCAATAGACCAACCAGGCTTTGCCGATGATATTCTGGCGCGGCACCGGCCCCCAGACCCGTGAGTCTGAGCTGTCGCCACGATTATCCCCCAGCACAAAATACTGATCGGGTCCGAGCCTGGTATCGGTTGGCTGATAGGGGTTGGTCTGGTCATTGACGTAGGGTTCGCTCAGTTGAATATCATTGATAAAGACCAGGCCATCTTGATTCACCTGGACATGATCCCCTGGGATACCGACAATGCGCTTGACGAAATCCTGGCTGGGGTCTACGGGATAGGCGAAGATAATGATGTCGCCGCGCTCAGGCGGATGGAAGAGATACGCCGCCCGATTCACCAGAATAAACTGCTGGTCTTGCAGCGTGGGCAGCATGCTGTGTCCATCCACACGATAGTTTTGGAAAGCCAGACGGAAGACCAGAAACATCAGAACAGTCAGCGCAACCGTCTCCAGAATCTCGCGCAGCATGCGCAGGCGCTTCACTTCTTGCAGATCGCGGCGCGGTTCATAGTGTTTGAGGAGCTGCTGGGGAGGCGAGGGCTGCTTTTCGAGCAACGGCGCCCTGGCCGCTGATGGCTCTGAAGGAGGGGTCGGCTTCCCGGGTCCGGGCGGCTCATCCGCAAACTCCAGGCGATCTCTGTGCTGTTGACTCATCGTGGCGCCTGCCTCACCTCAGAAAATCAAGCGCCGCCTGATTCACCTTTTCCGGCTGTTCCATCGTGACCATATGGGCCGCGCCCGGAATCACCAGGGTTTCGGCATGCGCAATGTGCTTTTGCAGCAGATCAGCAATCGTCAGAATATCGGGAACATCTTGATCGCCCACGATGATAAGCGTCGGCGCTTGAATCTCGCGCAGCCGGGAGATGGCCGGAGGGTCTGGCTCCACTTCTTCTGGCTCTGGCTGCGGCCCAGGGCGCGAGAAGACTTCCAGCGTCATCGCCTTCGCACGCTCGCGCACGCTGGGGTCAACCTGATCTGGCGCGCGATTGGGGCCATCAACCCAAATCCTGGTGACAAGCTCAGCGGCCTGGGCAAAATCCCCCCGCTTATAGGCCGCTTCAGATTCGGCATCAACAGGATTATCCGCAAACGTATAGCCGCTCACTCCAGGGGCGACGGGGATAAGCGCAGCAACCATCTCCGGGTGCGTCAGCGCGAAATCAATGGCAACGCGCCCACCCAGCGATAGGCCCATCAGCGCAGCTTTCTGGATACCCAGAAATTGGAGCAACCCATACAGGTCTTCACTATTGGAGTAAGACCCGGCAGGCCAATCCGACTTGCCATAGCCGCGCGCATCGTAACGAATCACCCGGTAATGCTGCGCAAAAACACCAAATTGGTCATCCCACATGCGCGAATCCACCTGCCCGGCATGCAGCAAGACGAGCGGACGACCCGCGCCCGCGCTTTCGTAATAGAGCTTTGCGCCGTTTACGGTGGCAAAGCCGGTTTCTGGTTGCTGCGCGTCTGCCATGCGGCTCTCCTGTTTCTCACGCTGCCCGCGCCTATGGGACCAGGGTGGTATACACAACCAGCTTCTTCGTGTATTCTTTGCCGGTCCAATCACCAGCGCAGGTGATCAGGTTCAGGTTGGCGGTGGTGGCAGGCCCAAAGATGTGCTGTAACACCGGGTCGTTGGGACCGGTATCGGGATTCAGATAGGTTTCAACATCGGTGACAACATAATGCCATGTAACGCCCTGAGCCGTGCGCACATAGACCGAATCGCCTTTACGGAGCAGGTGCAGGCGCCAGAAAACCGCAGGCGACCCATCTTTGCGATCAAGATGCCCGGCGATCACGGCGTTCCCAATCTGCCCTGGCTTTGCGCCATATTTCCACCAGAACGTGGTGAACCAGATCGGGTCATCATTTGGCCCCTTTGGCGCGGCCATTGCGCCCTGCGCATCCTCGCCCACGCCGATCACTTTGGCGTCGATCTGCGCTCTGGAGGAGGAGAGCCAGACCGGCGGAGAGAAAGTTGGCGTCGGGGTTGGCGTCAGCGCAGGAGGAGGCGTCGCCACAGCGGTCTCTTTGAGAGTCTGCTGAGCCTGCGCAGGCGGGGCCACGTCGGGCGCGAGCGCCAGCGGCAGGCCAATTGACAACACAGCGGCAAGGCCGATGACAGCCCAGACGCTCATCCACATGCCACGAGAGATGACGCGCCTGGGCGGCTGGATGGGTTCACGCGGTTCCATGATTCCCGGCTTCGTCTCCTTTCAGCATCCTGCGCGGGTTTAGCCGCGCCCTTCCAGTATAGCACAGGCGCCTCAAGGAAGAAGCCTTATAGCCAAAAAGGGCCGGAAATCAGACCGACCCGACGAACACGGGGCTATCGCAGGGTTATCCTGGGCTACGGCTATAAGGAAATGTCCCAGATAATCGTCGTTGTGCCAAAGTCGGCGCTGAAGATGAGCGTGAAGGTGTGGGCGCTCGTTGGCACCTCATAGCCCCACGTGCCATGCGCCAGGCCATTGGGAGGAATCGTACCGTCTGGCAACTGAAGACTGGGCAAAAAGCCCTCATCATACGCATTGCCCTGTGTATCACGAAGTTCAAACTCAAGGAGCGTCGAAAGCGGCTGGGCCTTGTTTTGCAGGTTCTTGAGCGTCGCATCAATAACCAGGAAGGTATTGCCTGCCGCTGGCGTCGGGTCAAACTGGCTGGGGTCGCCGGAATAGGAAGAAACGGTATTGATCGTCACCTGCCACTGATCGCCGTAGCTCACCGTTTCGCCTACCTTGTGGTTTCCAACGCCTGGCTGAACGGTAGGCGTCAGGCCAGCAGTTGGCACGGTGGATGCGCCAGGGGTCGAGCCAGATGTGGTAGGGCTGTTCTTCGAGCCGTTCCCTGCTATGGCTGCTATCCCCGCGATGCCGCCAATCACGACAACGGCAACCACTGCCAGAATAATCCAAAGCGCACTACGAGAACGCTTTGGGGGCATCTGTGGCGGCAGCGGCTGGTAAGGCATCTGCCACTGGTTGGGTGGCCCTGGGGGATAGGAGTAAGGCTGGGACGGAGGGGGATAAGGCAGCGGTTGAGATGATTGGGGATAGGGGTAGGGCTGAGATGATTGGGGATAAGGCAGTGGTTGAGATGATTGGGGATACACCTGAGTGGGGGGCTGAAATGGCTGGGATACAGGCTGGGTCGGTTGCTCCCCGGATGGTTGCCCGGATGGCGGTTGTTCAGATGGCGGTTGTTCAGATGGCGGTTGGGAGTTCATAACGGTCCTCCTTGCACGAATTGAGATCCAAAGGGGCCACACTTAGCTTACGATAATTGTCAAGGAAACGTCTTTCGTATGCGAGAAAGCGGGCATCGCAGCGAAAACGGGAAAGGTTCGCTTCAGGGAAGGGATAGCAAACCGGCTCCCCAAAAGGAGCCGGTAGTGAAGAGGAGTGGAGCGGGAGACGGGATTCGAACCCGCGACAGCCTGCTTGGAAGGCAGGAACTCTACCCCTGAGTTACTCCCGCGCGCCTGGAGTCAGTGTTCCAAGGGGAAACGCCACTCCCTGGCCTCAGAAGAAAGTATACCACATCAGCGCAAGGGTCTAACAAAACGCGGCGGAGACTGGCAGGTGATCGCTTGCCGCTGCGCCGTCTATGTCATCGCCGCGCGTCTCCACCGCGCAGGCCGAAAGCCGCCCGGCCAGGGTTGGGCTGGCAAAGATATAATCAATGCGGCCCGCGGGCAGCGCCGAAGGCCAGGTGAACCCGGGTTCGCGGGGATGCAGCGCGCGAAAACAATCCACATATCCGGCCTGGCTGAGCAGGTCAAAGCCGCCGCGCGGCGCATAAAGCGGATCGATAGTATCAAAGAGCGCACACAGCGCCCGGCTTTTGGGAGCAGCGATCAAGAGCGGCTTCGCAAAGCGCAGCGGGCGCGGCAGCACATAGTTGAGGTTGGGCAGGCCATGCGCCGCGCCCGACGCCAGACGATAATACAGGTCGGGGTCAGTCATATAGCGTAAAAACAAGCTCCCCTTGACGCGCTCGCCTGGGGTAATGGCATTGAAGTCACCCATCAAGAGATGGTTGGTTCCTCGATGAGCCGCCATGATACGCAGGATTTCCGCCATCTCGCGGCGGCGCTTCAGGCTGGCAGCCCACGCCTTGCTAAAGGCTGCCGTCATATGGGCTACGAAAACGGTGAGGGGCCGCCCATCAGCCGTTTCAATGCCGACTTCTAAAAGGGGCTGTTTGGTTAGCAGCGGGGTGATAGAGGTCTTCGTCGAAAGAATGGGAAAGTGGCTGAGCAGCGCGCCTTGCTGGCCCTCCGGGTCTTTCGCCCGGCCACTCAGGCGATATTCCATGCCCAGCGAATCCGCCAGTTCTTCCACCAGGCGGTCGTCGGTAGCCTCCACCAGACCTATAATATCGGCATTGCTCGCTTTCAGCATCTTTTTCAGTGAGTCGCTGCGGCAGGTTCCACCGGCCAGAATATTATAAGAGAGAACGCGGATCATTATGAGAGAGCCTCTATTCTATTTCTGAGTATTGTCCTGGACATGTCCCTGGGCATGCACGCAGCATGCCCACAAAAAAAACAAGGGGCAGCCCTTGCGCCTACATACACAAGTAACGATCCAACAGCTTATTTTAGCACGGGCGCGCGTTTTTTTGGCCCATCATCCAACCGAAGCGCCAGCCAGGTTCCACCAATTATCGGGGGTCACTTGTAGCGCCGCCTTCCAGGCGGCCACCGCTGCGCCAGGGCGAGCGGTTGCCCTCCAGGCCAACGTACCCGCAGGCCAGCGTTGAGCCGCCAGGAGGGACGCGCGAGCGACCAACGGGAGCGAGCATGCCGAGGCTGGACCGCGCGACCGAGCGCAGCGAGGGAGAGTGCGGGAACCCAGTTCCCGCAAGCGGTCCAGGCCGCAGGCCCAGCCGAGGCAAGCGGCCCTTCCCGAAGGGGGGCGGCGCTACAAGTACCATGCCTCGCTTGCCAACACCTCAGATTTGGTAGAAGCGCCAGCCACACCTGCTTCCATTTCATCACTTCCCTGGTATAATGGACGGGCCACAGCTTCTTTCCGGCTGCTCAACAAGAGCAGCTTCCTGGCACAATTGGCCCCGGAAATGCTTCCTGGCTTGCTAGAGCGATCTCGCAGAGAACATCTGCATGTAATAGTGCATTTGATAGAAGGAGGGGTTCATGGGTATTCATTCGCCGCTTGCCGATGTGACGATCCCATTTGATTTTGGTCTTCCGCAAGTGTTCGTCCTGTTGATTGGCCTGTGCGGCGTGGGGCTGCTGGCCTGGGTGGCAACGGAGATAGCACGCGGCAAACGCGACAAAGACGGCATACGGCGCAGGAGGCGCTTCGGTTATGGGCGAGCAATCAGCGGCTCCCTGCTGCTGCTGGTGGCGATCTCGCTCCTGTATCTGGCTATTATCCTCCAGAGCTATCTAGGGCTGACCAGCGAGATTCTGGTAGCCCGTGTTCGCGCTACCGCGCTGGCGAACGTCCCCAATTACATGAGCGTGGAACTGACCCTCTACGACCAGCATGGCAACGTCACCACTCACGAAACCGACGGTGTCTGCGGCGACCGCTGGCTCTTGCAGGGCGACATCGTGCGCTTCCCCGGCTGGCTGAATATCCTGGGCCTGCATACCGGCTATAAGCTCACCCGTCTGGAGGGCCAGTACAGCGACACGACCCAGGAAAGCACCTGGTATAAGACGGTCGTTCCGTTGAACGGCGGCGACGACAACTTCTTCCAGACCATCCAGAACCAGGGGGGCTGGCTCCATCCTTTTGTCGAGGCGTCCTATGGCAACGCCATTATCCTCCCCGCCGATGGGAACACCTACAATGTCTATGTCTCGCAGACCGGGCTGACAACCAGAGGCCCGACATCGCTGGCAGGACACGCGCCGCTGCACACCAGCACTGCGCTCGGACTACACAACGGGAGCGGGCCAACCGACTGTCGCCAACTGCGCTGAGCAGGGCTGGAAGCATCTCCGCCAGGTTGGTAATCTTCGCCAGATTGTAGAGCCTCTTGCGAGAATGGAGGAGATGACGTACAATGCAAGGCATATTTTTGTGCTGAACCTGCGCAGCCTGGTACATAAGTGGGGCAGGCGTATCTGAAACGTCCTTTTGCGCGTTTCAGATACACTCTGCCCTGGAAACGGCCCCTATTTTACCGATGGAGAGGCTGAAAAAGCAGATGCGCTGCTGCTATAGCTCCATCTGACCCTCCCTCACACCGTCGGTAGGTAGGTGTTTGCCAGGCTGGCAGAGATAGATGAGAGAAGACTATGCTGAGCGATCCAGACGCAGCCCTCCCGATGCTTCCACCTTACGGCAGGCACGCTTTTGCGCCAGGTTCCTCTGTCGCCGATGGCGCCCCGCTCACGCAGAGCGAAGCGCGCTTCCGCGCGCTGGCCCAGGCAACGGGGCAAGTCTATTGGATAGCTGACGCGCAAGGGGAAGGGATCGACCTCGCCTCCTGGCGCGCCTTCACCGGGCAGACTGTTGAGGAGGCCACCGGCAATGGCTGGCTAGCCGCCCTCCATCCAGAGGACCGCGAGAGCGCCCTGGCAGACTGGGCAGCAGCGGTTGCCAGCGGGCGCCCATACCGCCGTGAGCATCGCGTGCGCCGCGCTGATGGGCAGTACCGGAAGATGCTGGCGCAGGCATATCCGGCCCTGGACGCTGACGGGACGGTACGCGAGTGGGTTGGGGTGGATATAGACATTACCCGGCTTGAGGAGCTGCGGGCCGATGTGCAGGCCAGCCAGGAAGACTTTCGCGCCACCTTCGATCAGGCGGCGGTGGGCATGGCCCACGTCCGGCCTGATGGGCGTCTGCTGCGCGTCAATCAGAAATGCTGTGAGATTCTCGGTCATTCTCGTGAGGAACTTCTGAATCTCTCCTTTCAGGAACTGACCTATCCCGCAGACCTGGACGCCAATCTGGTCTCGCTTCAGCAGGTGCTGGCCGGAGAAATCTCGACCTATACCCTTGAAAAACGCTATATACGCAAGGATGGAAGCCTGGTCTGGGCTTCGCTGACATGCTCGCTCAAGCGGGATCTGGCGGGCGCGCCCGAATACCTCATCGCGGTTATCAAGGACATCAGCCAGCGCAAAGCTGCCGAAGCGGCGCTTCAGCAATCTGAGCAGCAATATCGCCAGCTTTTTGAGACGATGGCGCAAGGGGTGATCTATTACTCACCCGACGGCGAGGTTCTTTCGGCGAACCCGGCGGCGCTGCGTATGCTGGAGATGACGGAGGAAGAGGCTCAGGGGCACACGACGCAAAACGCACGTCGAAAGGTGATCCGCGAAGATGGCTCGCTGTTTCCAGGCGCGGCGATCCCGACGATGCGCGCCCTGCATTCCGGCCAGACCGTGAGTGATGTGGTCGGGGTCTTCAGTTCCAAGGAGCAAGCGTATCGCTGGTTCAAGGTGACAGCCATCCCCGAATTTCGGCCAAACGAGCAGAAGCCGTATCGCGTCTTTGCTACCTTCGACGACATCAGCGAACGGCGGCGGCTGGAAGAGGAACTGCGGACGCGGGTGCTGGAACTGGAGGCTATCTTCGCCTCGATGAACGATGGACTGATCGTCCATCGGGCCGATGGCTCCATTCTGCGCAGCAATCCGGCCTATGCGGCCCTGGTAGGCTGGCCCACTGATTCGCCCCTTCACGCCTTGCCTCGAGCGGAGCGGTATCAGATCTTACAGATTCGGGATGGGCAGGGCCAGCCCATCCCGCAGGAGCAGTTGCCGCTGTCACAAAACCTGCGGGGGGAGTCAGTGACTCAGGAGCAAATCTTCCGGCGTCGGGATGGGCAAGATAGAGACGTGATCGTGCGCGGCGCGCCGCTGACTGATGCGGCTGGTCGCGTGATGGGAACCGTCGAAGTCATCCATGATGTCACCGATCAGCGACGACTGGAGCGCGAAGCAGCCGCGCACGCCAGAGAGTTAGAAGCCATTTTCACTTCGATGAACGAGGGGTTGGCTGTCTTCAGGAGTGATGGGACGATTTTGCGTGCCAATCCGGCCTATGTTGCCCTGTCGGGTTGGCCTGCCGGATCGGCTTTGTATACGATGTCCCCGCAGGAGCGACTCCAGGCTCTGTATCTCCGAGATGAGCACGGCCAGCCCATTCCCCTGGACCAGTTTTCTACGCTCCGATTGCTGCGGGGGGAGACGCTGGGGGAGGAGCAGATCTTTCGCAGGCGAGATGGCCGCGATGTGTATGTGAACTTGAGAGGCGCGCCGATGACCGATGCGGCAGGCCGCGTGATAGGGGCTGTTGTCGTCCTCCATGATGACACCGAGCGGCGGCAGTTAGAGCAGCAGACGCAGGACGCGCTCAAGGCCCTGCTGCGCATGGCTGAACTGCTGGTGCAGCATCCTCAGCAAAATGAGGAACAGTCGCTGCTGGTGGGGCGACACCTGGCCGAGCTGGCCTGTTCGCTTTTGGGCTGCCCGGTAGCGAGCATCATCACCCTGGACCCCCAGACGCTGGGAATGCAGGTACTGGGGACAGTAGGCTATATGTCGGATCAGGAAGAACAGCTGCGCACCATTATCGCTGGTTGGGTACATAGGCCCCCCGATCTGACCCATCTCGCGCGCCTGGCAGCCGGAGAAACGCTGGTGCTGGATGTGACCCAGCCACCCTATGAGGACTTCGCCGCGTTCTTTGAGGCGCGCCAGGCTGTCGTAGCGCCCATGCAGCTAGGTGGGGCCATGATTGGGATGGTCATCTTTAACCCCAGCAGGTTCGCGCAGACCTTCACGGAGCAGCAGATTGCGCTCGCTGGCGCAACCGCGCAGTTGGTGGGGCTGGTGGTGGAGCGCGAGCGCCTGCTGCACGAGCGCGAAGACGCACGCGCTCATGCCCTGGCGCTGGACGAGTCCAACCGCCAGATGGATACGTTCCTGAGTATGGTGAGCCACGAACTGCGAAACCCGATGGCAAGCATGAAACTGGGGGTGCAGTTGATCCAGCGCCGCTTACGAGAACGCGCATTCTTCGGAATCTCAGGGTCTGAGGGCAAGCACCAGACCGTTCTGCCCTCTCTTCAGGAACTGCTTATGCCGGTGGAGCGCCAGATTCTTCGGCTGGAGCATCTGGTTAAAGACCTGCTGGATGCCTCGCGCATCAAAGAAGGAAAACTGGACCTGCGGCTGCAACACGTCGATCTGAACGCTATCGTTCAGGAGGTGCTGGTTGAGCAGCGCAAACTGACGCCTGAGCGCGTCATCCGTATGCTTACTCCGGCTGACCAGGCGCTGTTTGTGGAGATTGATGACGACCTCATCAAACAGGCGATCATCAATTACCTGACGAACGCGCTGAAATACTCACCAGAGACAGCGCCAGTGCTGGTTGGGGTAGATTCGTCGCCTGGGCAGGCGCGCGTCTGGGTGCGCGATCAGGGGCCGGGGATACCCTCCGCAGACCAGGAGCGCATCTGGGAGCGTTTTCAGCGCGTGCCTGGCATGCGGGAACAGGGCGACACTGCCGGAGGGCTGGGGCTGGGGCTTTATATCACCAGAATGCTGATCGAACAACATCAGGGGCAGGTCGGCGTGACCAACGAGCCGGGCCAGGGCGCAACGTTCTGGTTCACGCTGCCGCTCTCTTTAGCGGGCGCGCCGTAAAGCGCGAAAGCGGCTCACATCGCTTCGTCGCGCTCTTTGCGCTCGCGCTGGCGGAAACGCAGGCGAATAGCCGTACCCTCGAAGCCAAAGGCCAGGCGCAGTTGGTTTTCCAGGTAACGCTGATAGGACCAGTGGAGTAGTTCCGGGTCGTTCACAAAGAAGATAAACGTTGGCGGGCTGACCTCGGCCTGGGTCGCGTAATAGATGCGCAGCATGCGCCCCTTGCTATGCGCGGGCGGATGGCGCAGCGTGGCGCTTTTGACCACCTCATTGAGTTTGGCGGTGGGAATGCGGCGCTTGCGCTCCTCGTCAATTTTGAGCGCCGCCCCCAGAATCGGGGCAATATGGTAGCCCGTTTTGGCGGCGGCAAAGACCATCGGCGCGTAGGGGATGAACTTCAGGTCGCGCTTGATCGCTTCCTTGAACGCCTGGGCATCGGGCGGCTCGTCTTCCAACGGCGGCGCTGTGCCTGCGCGATGCCGGGCGCGTTTCTCCTTGATAATATCCCACTTGTTGATGACCACGACCACCCCCCGGCCTGCCTCGTGAATCGCGCCCGCGATATGCGTATCCTGGGCGGTGATGCCTTCCGTCGCGTCAATCAGCAGCACAGCCACATCGCAGCGTTCGATGGCGCGCGTGGCGCGCAGCACACTGTATTTTTCGACGCCCGGACCAACGCGCCCGCGCCGCCGAATGCCCGCCGTATCCACCAGAATGAGCCGCTGTCCGTTGTGTTCCACTTCGCTATCAATGGCATCGCGCGTCGTGCCGGGGGTATCGCTGACGATCACCCGATCTGTCCCCAGCACAGCATTGACCAGGCTGGACTTGCCAACGTTCGGGCGGCCCACGATAGCCACGCGCGGAACCTCTGCCTCTTCCTCTTCCTCTGCTTCCGCCGAAGGCAGCGCGTCAGTAATGCCATCCAGCACATCGCCGGTACCCGTTCCCTGGCTGGATGAAAGCGTAATCGGCTCGCCCAGCCCCAGCGCGTAAAACTCCACCGCTTCCTGGCGGCGCGTGGCGTTGTCGGCCTTGTTCGCCCCCAGCACCACCGGCTTGCCGGAGCGCCGCAGCATATCGGCAATCTCCGTATCGGATTCGGTAATGCCCGCGCGGGCATCCACCAGAAAGACGATGACATCGGCCTCTTCAATAGCAAGCTGCACCTGCGCGCGAATGCGGCTGGTGATGTCATCGGAGACGCCCAGTTCCAACCCACCGGTATCAATCAGTGTGAAGTCGCGCCCGTTCCAATCGGTGTCACCATAGAGGCGATCACGAGTGGTGCCAGGCAGGTCTTCCACAATGGCGCGCTGCTCGCCGATCATGCGATTAAAAAAAGTTGATTTGCCCACATTGGGCCGCCCAACAATGGCAACAAGTGGTTTCATGGTCTTTATCTATCTCAGTGCTTCCAGAGCGATCAATGCGCCAGGCGCGCAAAAGCTATTGTATCACGTTGAGAACTTTGGCCGGTTTTACTCGTCTCTCTTGCTATAGAAGATAGCTACCTGGAGATACTTGCTGAACCGTCTTTCGCGCGAAGACGCCGCGTGCCTGCTCTTGCGTTTTGTAGGCGGTGAGCGTTACGCGGAGATCGCCGCCCGGCTGGGCATCAGCACAGAGGCGGCTCACAAGCGTGTTGGTCGTGGATTAGTCACGCTGCGGGCGGTTTATCGGCAGCTAGATAGGGAGGTCTCACCATGAATCACGATACAGCGCCAGCAGAGAACGGCTTGCACCGGATCGATGTGCGCCAGTCAACAGAACCGTCCTCGCTGCCCGTTCGTCCTCGTCGGATGCCGGGTGTCTTTCTTCGCCCCAGCACACGCCTGCTTATTGCAGCGGTAGTGTTGGTCTTGATTGTGGCGGATATTCTCATTTTCCGTAACGTTCTGCCACCAACGCAGCATCCAACTGGCGCTGGTGGCACACCGACAAGCTCTGCGACCATAATCTCAACCACAGCGCCGACCCCCACCGAAGGGCTGGCCCCCAATAGCCCCTGGCAGCGCCTGTGGACCCTGCCCGCCCTGCCACCACCGCCACCAGCGGCCTACGGCGCTGATCCCCCCTATATGCCGCAGATCGCCTGGTCGCCCGCGAACGCGCAACGACTCTATCTGTGCCGGGATACAACCAATTATCAGGATATGCCTGCGGTGCTGCACGATCTTTATCGCAGCAATGACCAGGGCCTGCACTGGACGGCCTACCCCTTGCCGGAAGCGACGGGGAATTGCCGTCTCGAAGTGGACCCAACCAATGCAGATGCCCTGGTCCTTCTGGACGGGTCGTATCACTCCTATGTCAGCCGGGACGGAGGCCAGCATTGGCAGCAGGCGCCAGACCCGCCCCGCTGGAATACCAACCTGGCCGTTCCTGTGATCCAGATCATGGCTGGACGGCTCTATGTCGAAGGCTACTGGACAGCGGACCTGAAGCACTGGATCCGCTGGTATCCCGTTGCGGGCGAACAGCAGCATGTCTATGTGCAAATCAATCCCCAGCGCCCGCAGACGCTCTACAGCGCCGTAGACCTCAAAGAGTTTCGCTGCGCAGGGACACCCCCAACACTCAAGCTGAACTTGCCAGGAGACCCCCTCGTTCGCCAGGCGACACTCTGCCGCTCGGACGATGGAGGCCAGAGTTGGCGCTTTATCGCGGTGGTGATGGTAAACAATTACTCCTACGAGCCATCGTTTTGCCTGGCGCTGAATCATCCAGCGACGCTCTACGCCGTCGGGTATAACAAGCAAGAAGCAGCAGCCGAAGCCACCAAAGGGTTTGGAGAAGCACTGCGCTCGACCGATGAGGGGACAAGCTGGACGCGCCTACCAGCCGTTTTTACAGGAGGGAATATAACAAACTTACCCTGCGGCGCGGACGCCTACGCCGGGCAGAGTTCGCTCAAGGTTGATTGGGACGACCCGCTCGAAGAAGATAATCTCTGGCGGAACTTTGGGACCACAGCGAACGGCGCCTTCTACCATGTGCTGGATATGGCTGGGATACGTCAGAGCGTGACCATGACCGCCGGGGTTTCGCTGCTCACTGACGCGGCCTGGAAGGTCATTGCCCCCTATCCCGAAGGGCTGACAACGCCCACCACAAACTACCGGCTCAGGATGCTGCTGATTACGCCTCTTTCCGGTTCGCCAGTGCTGCTGGGATTTACCGATCAGAACGTCTATCGCTATAAGGGGGGCAGTGTTTAAGAAGAGGGCCAACAGCGTTCGGCGCATCCATTCACTGAAACTACGCCGGGTCGTCTTTGGTGTCCGGCATCAGCCCCAGCAGAGCCGCTCGCCAGTCATCTGTCGGGTCAGCAGCGGATTCATTAACAGACTCAGCGCCAACTGTCCAGGAGGCCGGGCCTTCCCCTGGCCGACGGATGACATAACGCTGGCCGGGTACGGCGTCGTTCAACAACCAATCGAGCGCCAGGCGCGCCGCTTTGCGCACCTCGGCCACCGGGTCTTCATCCAACGCCAGCAGACGCTCTGGCGCATCCGCCACATCAGGCGCGCCCAGCCGCGCCAGGCGGCCCAGCGTTCGCGCGGCAGCGGCGCGTTCTTCGGCGGCGGGCGCGGCCAGGGCAGGCAGCATCTGCGGGGCAAGCTGCGCCAGGCCCAGATCGCTGATGAGCCGCATCAGCCGGGCGCGCCGCCCAGGGTGGCGCAAGAGCGCCAGCGCCAGCGCGCAATCGCGGGCCTGGCCGACCAGATCATCCGTCAGCCCGGCCTCAGCCACCGCGACTTCCGGGGGCAGGCTGCGCGCGCCATCCACAAATGGCTCCAGCCAGACGGGGAGCCTGGTCGTCTCTGCGGAAGCCGGGCTGCCGCTTTCGGTATGCAGTTCGATGGCCCAGGGATAATGGCGCTTGAGCCAGTCATAGAGGGCCAGCGTCATCTCCGCATCGCGCGCGGCATAGGCAAACATGGCTGGGGAAAGCGGGCGATGGCTCCAATCGCCGCGCTGCAAGCTCTTATCCAGGCGAACGCCAAAGGCGCGCTCCAGCATGGCCGCCAGGCCCGACTCGCGCTGCCCAAAAATGGAGCGGCTAGCCGCCTCCACATCGCAGGTAAAGGCCGCCGCCAGGCCGCGCCGGGCGAGCATCTGGGTATCGGCCCCGACGCCATGAAAGAGCTTGAGAATCAGCGAATCTTCGGTCACGGCGGCCAGGGGGGTCAGGTCGGCCAGGCGCAGCACATCAATAACATAGCAGACCAGCCCGGCGCCGCTCTGGGCGGCTATCTGAAGGAGCGCGAGTTGGGTGCGATGCCCCTCCGGCTCGGCGCGCGGCGTCTGCATAAACTCCGCGTCTACCGCCACCACCGATGCCGACGCCAGCCTCTCTACGGCTGCGGCCAGTTCATCAGGGCGCTCGACCCACACGCGCTCGCCGCGCGCTGGCGCCGACTCAACCGAAGGGGAAGACCCATGATACAGGTTATCATCGAGCACCTGATTCTTCATCTTTTGCAGCGCGGAAGTCAACCCTAAAGGGCTGGGGTCAGCGCCGCCTCCTTTCGATTGCTACACCTGTTCTACCAAGAAAGGGTACATGAGAGCCTGCTTGAAGGCACGAGAATGAAGCACGCCCGGCTGTTCTGTTGACACCGCTCGCTCTATGGGTTATTATTAGGGCATGAGAACGTTTGAGTATCGTCTGTACCCTAATCGCACCCAGCGCCAACAGTTGCTGGCCTGTCTGAAAGACTCGCGGAGCCTCTATAATGAGATGTTGGAGGCCACGAAGCAGTTCTATGCCCAGACTGGCAAGTTCTTGTTCAAGTATGATCTGACCATGCAGTTTAAAGGGCGAGGTGCTGATACCGTGCCTGCAACAACGGTCCAGACACTGGCTGATCGCCTGGATAAAGCGCTCAGACGGTACCTCGCGTTCAAGGAGCAAGGGGTACCTTGTGGGTTCCCTCGCTTCAAGACGCCCAACCGCTGGCATAGCATCCAACTCCGCCAGTATGCGCAGAGCCGCGATGTCTGGCTGGACAGTGACGGCAAACACTTGCATGTCCCTGCCAAACTGGGCCTCTTGCTCAAAATCAAGCTGCATCGGCCCTTGGAGGGCATCCCTAAAACAGCCCGCCTGGTACTGAGAGCAGATGGCAAGTGGTATGCTTTGCTCGTCTGCGAGCCAGTAGAAGGTCAACCATCTTACGAGGACGGCCAGCCTTGCGCCCATCCTAATATTGGCTTGGATATGGGCTTGAAGGTGTTTCTGGCGGATTCTAAAGGCCACACCATCGCCAACCCGCGCTATTATCGCACGAGTCAGAAAGCACTCAGACGAAAACAACGCGCCCTTTGCCGCCGAAAGAAAGGCAGTAAGCGCAAAAGGAAAGCTGCTCGTAACTGTGCCAAGACGCATCTGAAAATCAAGCGCCAGCGGCGTGATTTCCTCTTCAAGACAGCCAAACCATATGCAGAGAACTACGCTCGTATTTGTGTAGAGAACCTGAACATCATGGGGATGGTACAAAATCATCATCTGGCGAAAAGTATTCACGACGCCAGTTGGAGCGCGTTTCTCGACATTCTTGAGGACAAGGCTGCAAGAGCTGGTCATCAAGTCATTCGAGTGCCTGCGCGCTTTACCACACAACATTGCTTCCAGTGTGGCGAACTGGTTCCTAAGAGCCTGTCGGTTCGGACGCATATTTGCCCTCAGTGTGGCTATGTGGAAGACCGCGACGTGAACGCCGCAAAGAATATTTTACAGGCGGGGACACCGCCTTCAGGGACGGTTCTGGATTGCCAGGCCGAATGAACTGAGAAGCCCCATCCCTTTAGTTAGGGATGAGGAGTTGTCACTTCTCCTGCACGCTGAACGTGCATTTCACTTTCCCAAACTCGACCACATCGCCCTTGCGCAGCGGATAACGCTTCCCCGGCACTAACTGCTCGTTGTTGAGCATCGTCTGGTTGGCGCTGTCGAGGTCTTCAATCTCAAAGCCGCCGCCAGCGCGCGTGATGCGCGCGTGCCGCCGCGAAACGGTGGTACTCTCGGCTTCGGTGGTCATATCCACTTCCACCGGATCAGTGCCATCAGGATTGCCGCGCCCCACCACCGCCTCTTCCGTGACCATCGGCACCCGCCGACCACTGGGCAGGGAAAAGACGCCCGTTGGCCCCACCGGAACCGGCGCTTTCGAGACGCGCTCGGTTGGCAGCGCCGTCCGGCTAACACGAGTGGTCGCCGGAGCCGTCTGCTTCACCGGGGCAGGCTTTGGCGTGGGCGGCGCGGGTGGCGGCGAAACGGGAGGCGCAGATGCCGCCATCGTCGGCGCGCTGCCGGTGGCGTCGTCCAGAGCGGTCCCGCAGTGCTGGCAAAAGGTTGCGCCCGTGTTGTTTGGCTGATGGCAAGCCGGGCAGAGAAGCTGCGGCGCCACCGTCGGCGTCGGAGGATTCTGATAGACCATCTGCACCTGGGGCATCAAAAAGACCGGCACCGGCGCTGGGAACGCCAGCGGGTTCTGCTGCAAGACCAGCGTATCCAGCAGGCTCAGCACCTCCCCTGGCAGACTCGATTGGCGAACCGCACCGACGGCTGCCGGGACGAGCAGCGGCCAGAGGAAAAAGGCGGCGCCAACGACACCAATGCCCGCCACCGCTGCTTTATCGATCCAACGCTGTTGCCCAATCGTCACCAATAATCCTGTTGGATGCTGGGTGAGCATCACCGTCAGAGCCGCCTGCATCCCCAGGATTTTAGAGGCGTCGCTGCCCTTGCGCACCTGTACCATCATCTGATTGCCACTGCCAAACCACTGCGCCTGATAGGCGCGCAACTGAAGATTTGACGCAAGCTGCATCGCCAGATTGCTTACGTCAAACATGCCAGGATAATATCGCGCTTGATCCATTGCTTTTCTCTTGCTTTCCGTCCCCATTCGTCTCGTGGGGCCAGGCTCCTCATAGGCACAGTCTTCGCGCCGTCGTTTTCCCCAATTATAGCACGAGGTTGCGTTGCGCAGCCCGCTCAATCCACTCCGCTATCCACTTACTTCTACGTACAACGCGCGGCCCCAGTTGTACAGAAAAGACCACAGAAAAGACAAAGAACGCGCAAGAGAGGAACCCGCCGATCAGCCCTCCTGAATGCTGAAGGTGCAGCGCACCTTGCCAAACTCGACCACATCCCCATGCCGCAGAGGATAGCGGCGGCCAGGCGCGAGGGGCTGACTATTGAGCTTCGTTTGATTGGCGCTGCCCAGGTCTTCAACCTCAAAGGCAGTGCCCGCGCGCGTGATGCGCGCGTGCCGTCGTGAGACCGTCGCCCTTTCCGGCTCTGCTGTCAAGTCCACCTCAACCGTCTGCGAGCCATCAGGATTGCCACGCCCCACGATAGCCTCTTCGGTGAGCAGACCAACCTGCCGACCGCTCGGCAACGTGAACGCACCTGTTGGGCCTGCCGCCGGGCTGACGCGCAGCGTTGGCTCAGCCTGTGGGCTGACCCGTTCCGTCGCTTCAGCAGCCGACGCTGACATCCTGGCCGCTGGAGGAGGTGGCGGTGGCGGCGGTGGCGGCGGGGGCGGCGGAGCCATCCCCGCCGGGGCGCTGGCGCTCAAAGGCGTCGCGCAATACTGGCAAAAGGCCGCGTCATTACTATTGGGCCGCTGGCAGTTGGGGCACAGCCGCTGCTGCGGCGTGGCTGGCGCAGCGGGCGGCGGCTGATACATCTGCTGCGCCTGCGCCATCAGATACGCGGGCACCGGAGCCGGGGCCGCGCCCGCGTGCTGCTGCGCGACCAGCACATCCAGCAGGGTCAGCACCTCCGTTGGCAGGCTCGATTGCCGGAACATGCCCACTGCTGCCGGGATTATCAGCGGCCAGAGAACCAGCGCGCCAACACCCATAGCGATGGACTTATCCCCCCAGGCTTGCTGACCAAGCGTCACCAGCAAGCCCTGGGGGTGCTGGGTGAATATGAGACTCAGGGCGGCTTGCGCCCCAAACACCTTGGCGGCTTCGCTGCCCTTGCGCACCTGCACCATCACCTGGGTGTTCGCGCCAAACCATTGGGCCTGATAGCCGCGCATCTGAAGCTGTGTCGTAAGCTGCGCGGCAAGCTGGCTTACGTCAAATGTCCCGGGGTAATAGCGCATTTGGTCCATTGGTTGCCTCTCGAAAGAACCCACTCATCAACATTCTACATACGTTACAAGGCCGCCGATTCCAGCTTCAGCAGCGCCAGCAACCGTTTGCGTGGGAAACCGAGCGCAACCGCCCTACGCGCAGATTCCAGGCTTTCCGGGGCACGCTGAAGCAACGAGAGCAGATAGGCGTGCAGCCCCCAGGCGTCAGGGTAATCGGGGAGTGATTTGATTGCCTCCCGACAGTGTTCCTCAGCCTCTGTCAGTCGGCCCTGCTCCGTCAGGAGCATCGCCAGATTAAAGTGCGCTTTGCCGTTATTGGGGGTCTGGCGCAGCAAGCTTTGATAGAGCGCCATCGCCTCCTGAGTTCGCCCCTGAGCCTCCAATTCAACGGCCAGCGCCAGACGCTGACTGGCCTCTTCACTTGTCTGCATACCTACATGATCCATCGCCCTCTCCTGTTTCTCTCTCGTGGTGGTCTGTATAAAAGCAGCCCCTGTCGTGGCTGCTGGGGGAGTTGATTGCTGAGGCTGACCAGGAGCGCCTCGCTGCGCCGGGTTGGCGCTCTGAATGGCCTTGATGCGCGCGGCAGATTGCACAGGAATCTGAAGCCGAAACTCCGATCTGGCCGCCGCCAGATGGGCGCGCAATTGAGCCACAAAGGCTTGCAGCACGCGCCGCAGGAAGAGTTCATCGCCAAAAGCGGCATGGCGCGCCAGCAAGTCATAATCAACCGGCTCGTCGCTGGTAAAGCAGGCGATGAGGGTACCCATCACCTGGCGCTCACCGAAAAATCGCTCGTTCAGCACATCTTCCAACGAAGGAACTTCGGGTTTGCCTGCCAGCGATTCGGCCAGCGTCTCCAGCGCGTCATCCAGCGCCTGGGCCAGCAGCTTGCGCGCTTTGCGGTTCCCCAGCCAGCGATACAGGCGCTCACGAGCCGGAACCGTCAACCAATCTATCGGCGCCTGGCGCAGCGCCTCCACACCGATTTTCCCCACCGGCGGAAGCCGCCACTCTTTTCCTAATCCTGCCAATACAGAAATCCTCCAGCACCAGCCGCAGAGTGACGCGCCATGCGCTCACGCCTGGCAAGCGCCAGGACGCCAGCATCCTTTCGCGCTTGCTGCGAGGCTGAGCCAGCAAAGTGGCCGATAACTGCATGCAGTGTACCTGAGCGCAAGGGCGCTGTCAACGCAATAGGACCAGAGGATGCTCACCCAACGCGGGGGTCTGCCAGAGCATTCTACAGCCTAAAAGAAGCCGCCCCGGTTGGGGCGGCTTCCGAGAACGGGCAGCTTGCGTGGCAGGCGCGGCTGCCCATGCGTGTTCAACAAACCAACGGGAGAGCCTCGCTCTCAGCGGCCCTGTTAATGACAGAGCAGCGCGAGCAGGTTGGCAACGTTGGGTGAGCCTATACCAGTGACCGCATCCCATCCTTTGCCAGCATCGAAGCCTTGCACGCCATCAAAACGGTTATTCCCCGTGGTGATGTCATGGAAGTCCTTCGCATACAGGCTGGTATGGAGAATGACATAGAGCGCCGGGTTGATGAAGCCCAGCCGATGGTGCGCCTTCTGATCGGCCAGGGCCGAAATGCCTGCCCACTGTGGCGAGCCTGCGCTGGTGCCGCCAAAGATGAAGAAGGCGCCAACACCAAAGGGAACGCCCCAGGCCGTCACCACGCCACCAAAGACGCCACCATTGTAGGCAACATCAGGCACGCCGCGCCCCTTGTTATGGCCGGTTGCGCCAATTTGATAGAAGGGCCGCGCGTATTTCACGCTGAAGCCGCCGCCGCTCTGGCCGAAACCGTCGTCCCAGGCTGTCTCGCTCTGGTAGGCGCCCGTGTCCAGATCAGCGGTCAGATTCGTACCGCCCACGCTCGTCACCAGCGGGTCGCTGGCGGGGCTGGAAGCCGCAACGTGGAGGGCGCTGCCGTCGCAGGTGGGTTGGGCCGCGCCATCATCACCGGAGGAAGCATAGACGGTCATCCCCTTGAGCGCCGCCAGGGCAAAGAGCGCATGCTGCTGCTTGAGAATAGCGGGGTCCACGCAGGACTCGTCCTCGCCAAAGCTCTGCGAGATGGTATCGCCCAGGTTGTGGGTGATGGCATACTTGGTCGCGCTCAGAATGTCCGCATCGTCGTTGCTCTTGGCAAGCACCAGATCGATAGTCGCATCTGGGGCAACCGCGTGCGCCCACTCGACATCCAGGGAAATCTCACCCGACCAACCGACCATGTTGTCGTCGTTGAAATCGAACGGAGTGAGGCCGTCGGGGGCAATAATGTTGAGGGTCGGATCAGGCAGCCCAAAGACGGCATCGAAGAGCGCCAGGTCATCCTGGATGGTTGGGCTTTGGAAAGCGTCAACAATCACAATGGTGCGGCCCTTGCCCGTGATCCCGGCGTCCAGCAGCGGCTGGATGTTATAGGCTCCCCGAATCTGCTGTGGGCCATAGCAGGGGAAGGTGGTCGTGGGCAACTGGCAGCTAAAAATCGCATCCTGCGTCCCCTGCGGAGTCTTCGTTGCAAGACGGTAATGAGGATGAGCGCCGATGGCGGGGGTCATAGAACCGCTGGCCGCCGCAACAGCCACCGCCGGAACAAACGCGGCTCCGCCGACCATGTTCAGCAGCAGGAACAGCCCTGTTGCCGAGCGGGTCAGAAGACGACGGATGGACTGGGTAAATCCTGGCATTGGTAAATCCCTCGCTTTTTTTGCGATGCTTTGCATACATTTCGCAAGTACTAAGATTTCGTCAGAAAAAGACCGTATGAATGGCGGGTGGAAAAGTTGCCGGGGCCTCCTTTCTTCCTCTCTGTTGAGAGGGGGGATGTTGAAGGGGATAAGCAGACATTCTAATGTATAGCAGAGTGCTTGCGATGACGCTGTGCTGAAAAGATGGCAAACTGGTTGAAATTACGCTTAACCATTGACACTCTCCCGGTTTTAACCGGGAGATTCTTCCTTCATCCAGCCAACTTAGCAGAGCGCAGCTTCCTGCGTCCACCAGCGGTTGTCTGTCCAGAAGCGTTGCGTTCCGCCGAAACGGAACCCGTTCCCGCCTGCCCGGCGGTACGGAGGGCTGCCAGATATTCCAAGGCAGCAGCGAGAATGTTGAGGGCCGCGTTATGATCGCGATCCAGCACCAGGCCACAGGCGGGGCAGATGTGCGTCCGCATGCTGAGCGTTTTCTTCACCCGTTCGCCACAGCCAGAACAATCTTGCGTGGTGAAACGAGGCGACACCGCCACAATGGGAATGCTGTGCATCTGACCATAGTATCTGAGCCAGGAGAGGAACAACCCCCAACTGGCATCGCTGATACTCTTGGCAAGGCGATGGTTCTTGACCAGGCTCGCTATTTTCAAGTCTTCGTAGGCAATCATATCGCTAGATATGACCAACGCCCTCGCGGCTTTGCACGCGAAGTCTTTACGCTGCCTGCTGACGCTCAAATAGCCTTTCGCCAGTCGCTTGATAGCTTTCTTGCGATTCTTGGACCGCTTGACCTTCCGCGAGACGCGCCGATGCAAGCGCGAGAGCTTCGTTTCTGCCTTGCGCAGATACCGGGGATTGGCGACCTGCTGGCCGTCCGAATCGGTATAGAAGGCTTTCAAGCCCACATCAATCCCCACCTGTTTCCCGGTGGGCTGGTGGTCTATGTGCCGGTCTGCCTGGACGGCAAACTGGACATAAGAGCCATCGGCGCGTTTGAGGATGCGAACCCGCTTGATCTGCCCAATGGGAAACGTTTCAATGGAGCGTGTGCCAATGAGGCGAACGGCGCCAATGCCGTGCCCATCGGTGAAGGTGACGCGCTTTCCCGCTGGTTCCAACTTCCAGCCCGAGGTTTTGTACTCAACCGAACGATTATCCTTCTGGAAGCGTGGATAGCCTTTCTTGCCTGGCTTGCCACACTTGCAGTTCTCGTAGAAACGGCTGATACTGGCCCACGCCCGGTCTGCGGCGGCCTGGCGGGCCATCGCATTGAGACGCGCCGCAAAGGGGAAGTCTTTCGCCAACTGAGCGCAGAGGGCTTGCAGGTCATTCTTGCCAACATGCTGCCCATCCATCCAGAGCCGCAGCGCCTTGTTGCGCACAAACTGCGTGGTACGGATGGCTTCATCAATCGCGGCGCGCTGTGTTTTGTTGACCCTGAGCTTGTATTCCAGTATCAGCATGTATCCCCTGTTGGCGGGCCGCCTCACGAATCAGCATCTCTAGCGCGGCGGTACGATTCAATCCATGCCGCGCTGCGAGCGCATCCAAGAGTCGCAAAGCATCTTCAGAAAGGCGAAAGCCGGTGTGCTGTTTCATGTACCAATGGTATCACATTGGTGGAACGCTGTCAACAGCGCAGCGTTTGGGCCATTCATCCCCCGACTAAAGATTCGGGGGCTTTCTGGCTCCTTTTCTGTAAAGATTTCTTCTGAAAGCCGCCCCCTGCTGGTCATTTCCAGCAGGGGACGACTTTCGCGTGGGCGCGGCGGGCGTCCGTCACATCCGCCGCGCCAGATCAGTCAGGCATCAATGGTGGCTGAGGTTCACGCTGCCGATGAACGTACCCCAGTTCGCCAGAACGGTCCGTGTGCCACCGCAGGTTGTATCCGTGACGAATTCGTCGAGGGTACACGTCTGACCAATGTACTCAGTGGCAAACCAGATGGAGCCGCCAGGGCCTGCCACCGCCGCTGAGTAATCGCCCCAGCGCGATGTTCCATCGCCCTCGAACCCGACCACGGTGGGGGAGTCATAGCCCGTGAAGCTATCCTCTGGCCCCAGGCCAGCCCCGGCAACATGGACCTGCCCGGCGCGACCATTACTGCCGATCTCGGCATAGGCTGCGCTGGGGAAGAAGTCCGGGCCGGAGAGCGTGAAGGCGATCAACGCATCGCCGTGATCGTTCACCCCGATGGATGGGAACAGCACGCTTTCCCCAGCCACCGAGACATAGCCCTGCTTGTGAACCTGGGCCTTGAGTCGGTCATGGGCGAAGCCCGGCTGAACGATAAAGTAGGCAATGCCAACCCGCTCCTCGCCGTTGGGTACCTGCACAACGGTATTGACCCCGGCGTAGAGCAGCCCATGAGCAAAGACCACCTGATTCATCCGGTCATCGTTGCCAGCAAGCTTGCTCAACTCCTGAACGGGATCGCCGTTCGCGGCAATGAAGTCAGCGAGCGGCGTCGAGCCAGCTTTCTGGCGCGCATCGGGCGGCTGACCATAGGTTTCGCTGCCGATGACCACATGGCTCAGGGCCACGTGATCGGCGTGGGGGCCACCGATTGCGCTCGTGTTCGTCAGCGCCCATACCGCAATGCGGTTATCGAGCGTGCCGAAGAAATCGAGCGCGCTCAGGAAGTACTCAGTGCCGTGGTTCGGCTCACCATGCAACTCCGGGCTGGTCGCTGGCTGAATAGAATACCAGATGCCACCCTGATCCGGCGTTGGAAGCGCGCCGGTATCGAACTGGAGGAAAGATGGCAGCGAACCAGCGTGTTTGGCTGCGTTGATAAGCTGGAACTTGGAGATCGCGTACACCTGCGCGCCGTTGAACCCATTCGCAAAGACGGGGAACTCGTTGGTGGTGATGTAGAAGCCAAACGCATCAGCGCCGATCAGCGGCTGGTCGCCGAAGCAGGGGCAGTTCGCGTGGCTCGGCGTGCCATTGGTGCTATCGTCGGTCGTGTCAATCGAGAAGATCGACCAGGCGTTGGTGGGATTGCTGGTCTGGCTGACGGCAATGAAGGTATGGCTGGGGCCAGTGAACCCGCCAGTAGCGGGATCGACATCCAACTCCAGAATCGTCATAAACCAGTGGCCGGTCGCGGTGTCAAAGTAGCACTTGGGGTCGCTCAGGAACGGGCCAAACACCAGTGGATTGGCGCCGCGATCAATGGCGAGCGGCAGCCTAAAGAACTCGTTCAACCCGGTTGGGCCAGCAACGATCTGATGGCTGAACCGATTATAGACGGCGGTCACATCGTTGATGGTTTCCACCACGAAATTGCCGCCAACACACAGCCCCTGGTCAGGAGGCTCCAGGCTGAACTGGTTGCCACCGCTGGCTGTTCGCGTGTTAAAATGGTTGAGGCCAGCGAAGCCAGAAAAGCCTGGGTTATGAGTCGTCACCCCATTGGAGGCCGGATTGGGCGCAACCGTCGGCGGGTTCTGCTGCGATCCCCCTCCGTCGTTGTCTCCCTCATCATCCTGATCTTCAATATTAGGGGAGAATTCCGACGCAAACATGGCCGAAGCATTGCCCGCGTGGGCCGCCGTGAAGCCCCCCGTGCCTCCCCCCGCCAGAAAGCGGTCTGATCCCGCCGCCTGAGTATGCCCATAGAAGAAAAAGGCGGCAGCGAACATGGCGATAAGAGTGAGGCCGCTTAACCCGATCAACAGTGATCGTTTTGCATGTCGCATAGAAGTATAAACTCCCTCGCTCGCTAAAGACAACAAAAGTATCGCGCTGCGCGCTCAGCAAGCGCAGCACAGCACAGGCTGGAACAAGCCGGATGATCTCTCATCAACCATCCGCCTGATTCCTGATACCAGGGAGATAAGTACCCGTAGAGCCTCTGGCTGAAGTGTGTCGGTGAAGCGCCAGAAGCCGCTGACTGCACCTCCTTTCGCGTCAGAACAGTGCTGCCTGGTGGCGGGCTGCCCAAAAGGGCCGGGGGATGCTCTGCGAGGGGAGGTTCCCGGCCAGGTCGGGCGCGCTCCAGGCAACACCCTCTGTTTAGAGGGTAGAACAACAGCAAACAATGCGGGTAGCGAAGTGGTGATGATCTGGTTGAGATTCCCCCAAAATGCTGAGCAATCTGCTGGCCTACTGTCCGCCTGTCTTCTTTCTTCATGAGCAGCAAACAAGCAGTGGAGCCTCCCTTCCTGAAGATCGGGCGAGCGCGCCCCGCAGTAGAGGGTCTCAGGAGAGAACCAACCGGGGGACATGTCGGCCAGAAGTCCACAGTCCCAGAAAAAGAGAGGTTGGCAGCCCTCCACTTATATAGTACTCAACCGTGTTACGATAGCGGGCCTGTTTGTATCGGAGTAGCCAAAAATGGCTGCCACCTGTGCTACTTGTAGCGCCGCCTTCCAGGCGGCATGGGCGGGGGAGGGTGTGGCCTGTAGCGCCGCCTTCCAGGCGTCATGAGCGGGGGAGGGTGTGGCGCCTGACGTTCCCGCTGGGGAAAGCGCGCAGCGCGCATAAAATGAAGCCCGGCAGGACGACACGCAGCCGCTCCTGCCGGGCCTGGTTTGTTTCGTCTAGCTCCGCCAGGCCGGTTCGATCTTTGCCAGCGCGCGGGCCAGCGCCTCGGTATCGGCGGGCGCGCCCACACTCACGCGAAAAGCGCGAGCCAGGTCCGGCGCGCGGAAAAAGCGGACCAGAATCCCTTCAGATTCCATTGCCGCGCGCACATCGCTGATCTGCACCCGCTCATCCGACAGATAGGCCAGGATAAAGTTGGCCTCAGAGGGCAGCGCGCACAAGAAAGGCTGCGCCGCCAGCAGATCATAGACGCGCGCGCGTTCGGCGACGATCCTGGTGATGTTGTCGCGCACGTACTCCAGATCGGCCAGCGTCTCCAGCGCCGCGATATGCGCGGCCACATTGACCTCAAAGGGCAGTTGCAGCTTGAGCAGATGGGGAATCATCCAGGGAGGGAAAAGGCCATAGCCCAGGCGCAAGCCCGCCAGGCCCGCCCATTTGCTAAACGTGCGCAGCGCCACCAGATTATCGTAACGAGGCACAAGCTGGGCCGCGCTGAAGCAATCCATCGCATTGGTAAACTCGATATACGCCTCATCAACCACCACAATGCGGCCCGTATTCAGCAGCGCCTCAATATCTGCCAGCGGCATCAGGTTGCCGGTGGGATTATTTGGCGAGCATAAGATGATGATACGGGTATCCGGGCGCAGCGCCGCGCGAATAGCTTCGGGATCAACGCTGCAATCGGGGCGGCGCGGCACAGTCGCCAGCGTGCCGCTGCAAATGGAGGTCACGGTGGCATACAGGCTGAACGTAGGCGGACACAGCAGAACGCTATCGCCGGGGTTCAGAAACGCCTGCCAGAGCAGTTGAATCAGTTCGTTGCTGCCATTGCTCAGAAAAATGTATTCATTTGGGACATGCGTATACTGCTCCAGCGCGGCGCGCAGCGCGGGCGCTGCCGGATCAGGATAGAGGTTATAGCGGGTATAAGCGCCCAACGCCTCCATCACGCGCGGCGAAGGGCCATACGGGTTTTCATTACTATTCAGCTTAATCAGCCGCTCAACTGGAATACCGACACGGGCGCTAAAAGCAGCGAGCGACTCCCCAGGCTCATAGGGCGCGACACGCTCCAGCTCCGGGCGCACAGATACCGCAGCGCATTTCATAGATTGCATAACCATTGTTACTCCTTAACCGGATCGGCAGGGATCATTGATTGGCATAATGAGCTGAAATTGAGCAGATCATTGGGCAACAAGCAAGGCCGCCTCAGACCTGAGGCGGCCTTGCAAGAAAATCGAAGCCTACTCAGCGTCTACGAACATCTGCGCTGGTTTACGAATGAGCGGCGTGCGAGCAGCGGTATTGCCGCGACCGGCAGCCGGGAACATGCCACTATTCGCAAAGTTGTTGACCTGCTGCACATCTTCAGGAAGATCGAGCATAAGCAGGCTCTGGCGCAGCGTGTCGAGGTCACGCAAGAAGCATACCACTGCGGAGGCGGCTGAGCCTCGGTCACGCGCGTTCTCAAATCGGCGGCTGGTACCCTCAGCCGCCGCCTGCGCAGCGTGCGCCGCAATGGGGTCGGACGTATGCGTCGCAAAGGTCTCCACGTAAATCTCATCCCAACTGCTCCAGCGGCCCCGCAGCGGCTTCCATCCAAGCTGGCTATCGCTGATCGTGCGCCATTTCTCATCAGCGGCAGCCGACCAATCAGCCACCAGCCGCGCATACGTAGCGAGTATCTCGTGCATATGGTTCAGTTCTTCGGCGGAGCGATCATCCTGGTATTGGCTGTCATAGCTGGGGGGTTGATCGTCATACATGGATGGCCGGGCGAGCCTGGGTATCCCGCCGGTAAGGCCGCCCAGCGCGGGCAGCGCGCCCATCACGCCATTCTCGCTCAGGGCCATGCTGCCTTCCTGGCCCAGCAATTCACGAATCGGCCCGACAATAATATCTTCGGTCCCCAGCGCGTCCAGCACTCGCCAGGCCAGCTTCGGGTTGTGCAAGGCCCACCAGCCTTTGCGCAGCAGAAACGCGGCGGCAAAGGCAAAGTTGACCACCACCCAGACCACCGCCTTGACCGCCACCCAGTTGAGGAGCAGCATCAACCCTACCCGCAAGAGAGGGTCAGAGGAGCCAATTTCCTCAATGAAGGTAAGGATCAGGGCCACAGTCAGGCTTGGATCATGCAGCGGGTTGATTAATCCAAGCAAAAAACCTAGTATGCGGCGTCCGGTGCTTTGTGGCGCAGCTTGCGCTGCTCTTGATGCGCTTCGCCTGGGCATATCTGTTCCTCCACTCCCACCACATCTGTGTGGGGGCTACTGTCTATCGTGTGTGCCTGGGCGCGTGAGCGGCGTTATACCTTATAGTCTGGACGCTGCACACACCCCTATGCCTTCTCTCTTTCACTTCCTAGTAGTTGTAACAATATCATATAGGGGCGCTGCTCGCTTCATACGCAGCGGCCCTCTGAGAAGTGATTATAGCGCCAGAGGCAGGCAGGCGCAAGCCCGCCTGGCCTGTCGGCCCGCGCCGACAGCCATGACCCAGGAAACCTCTCGCTTGCAAGCGCGGAGCGTATCCACAACGACGCGCCGCCCTGCGCGCCGCTCATCCTGGGGCGGCTCATCCGTGCGCGTGACGGGTTTCTGGCGAGCATGGCCCCACTCCCTACCCTGCCACAAAAGCGGGCGCTCCAGACGCCTGGGGATACTTCCAGCATCTTAGGACCAAAGTACTACAAACGCCCAGGCAGCGGGCGCGTTTTCCCCTTGCCCGGCTCGCCACAGTATGCTATCCTTGAGGGGCATTCGTGCAGGCTTATTTCCGCCCACGGACCAATATCCAGCCGGGCCAGGGTGGATAAAGAGCGTGATATACCTCAAAGGAGGATACATGTCGGCATATCCATCTGACCGGCGCTGCCCGCGCTGTCAGTACCCTGTACCCCCCGGCGCAGCGGCGTGCGCAAATTGCGGGCTTGCCCTGACTGGCGCGCAAGGGGCGGCTCCCGGCTCCAACCCTGCTTATCCACCACCTCCTGGCTCTCATCCCGCTTATCCGCCGCCGCCTGGCTCGCCATCGTCCGGCGGCTCCTATAGCACACTCCCCTCGGCTGATCCCTATGGAAGCCCCGGCAGCCCTGGCGGAGCGGGAAACTACGGCAGCCAGCAGCCTACCGTCTATGGCGGCTCAGGAACGATGAACAGTGCGCCCACCATCCAAAGCCCGCTCTATCCCCCACCCCCCGCCTACCCTGGCAGCCAGCCACCGCAGCAGGGCTACCCACCACCCCCTACCTATCCTGGCAGCCAACCACAAGGGGGCTTCGGCTCCGCGCCCGTCTACCCCGGCAGCCAGCCGCAGAGTGGGTTTAGCCTCCCGCCTACGTTTCCTGGCAGCCAGCCGCAGAGTGGGTTTGGCCCCCCGCCTACGCTTCCTGGCAGCCAGCCGCCGGGTGGCTTGCCGGGCGGCATTTCCGCCCCGCCAGTCATGCCGCAGATGCAGCCCACTCAGCAAAAAGGCAATGGGCTGAAGATCGCGCTCATCGCGCTGGTCATCCTGATCGTGCTGGTCGGCGGCGGCACAGCAGCTTATCTGCTGACCCGCCCCAAGCCAGTCATCACCATCACCAGCAATTACAATGCCGGTTCCTCCACCCCGGCTGGCGCTGCCGACACCGCCTTCCACGTCACCGGCCAGAAGTTTTCCGGCAGTTCCAGCATCACCTTCCTGCTGGATGGACAGCAAGCGCCAGGCACACAGGCCGTTCAGAGCGATAGCAATGGGAACGTAACAACCGACCTGAAAGTCACCAAAGAATGGCCGTTGGGAGCGCATACCATTACGGCCAAAGACGCGGCGGGCTATGTAACTCAGGCCGGTTCCCCGATCCAGGTCGTCTGCCAGGGTTGCAACAAGACCCCTGGCCCGCATGGCTCGCCCACCAACAGCGCCTCCTTCAGCCTCAAAATCACTATTACAAGCCGCGCGCTGGGGACTGTCACGGAAACGCTGATTATCACCGGCAAAGATGACACCGGCGGTACGGTCTGCCAGAGCCGCGATGACAGCCAGACCACCCTCAGAGAACCGGGTACGCTCACCTTTGCCGACGGGAACAAGTTTGAGTACGTGGAGGTTTCAACCAACCAGTGTTCAGGGGCTTTTGTCGGCGGCCACCTTACCTACATCGAAACGACTGTCACCGACGAATTTGACTTCAACGGTGGGCCGAAATGCCCCATCAGCCCTCATAAAAAGCAGGCGCTGACCGGCGACTTCACGGATGCAAATACCATCAGCGGCACGTTTAGCGAGGACAGCTTCACCCTCACCACCTGCCAGGAGACGGCAGACAGCGGCCCGATCACCGTTGACGCCGACTCCGGCACTTTTACCGGCACGCTCAACTAACATCACATCCGCATGAAGCGGAGCGTTTTACTTGTAGCGCCGCCTTCCAGATGAAGCGGAGCGTTTTACCTGTAGCGCCGCCTTCCAGGTGAAGCGGAGCGTTTTACCTGTAGCGCCGCCTTCCAGGCGGTACACGCGGCCTCCGCCTGTACCGCCGCCGTCCCTGGCGGCGAACGGTGGGGGGCGGCGCTTCCGGTAATAACGCCGATTTATAGCGCAGCCTGCGCCGACGCGCGATAGGTCCAGAGCCGGTGCATCGAGAAATTGACGAACGTCACAATCAAAATAGCGACGGCCTGCGCCATAACCGGCGACAGGCGCAGCGCGTGATGGGCGACATAAGAGATCGCCAGCGTCAGCACAAACCCCAGGGCCGATGGGCCATGAAAACGCACGCAGCGCAGCCAGAAGGGGCGCTGATTATCAACCAGCCCATGAAACGTGAACCGATCATTCAGCAGAAAGTTACAAAGGAGCGCGATCTCGGTAGCAAGCACAATATACCCATCATAGGGCAGGGTCGTGTAGCGCGAAAAGACCCAGACACAGGCCAGATTTACCAGCGTCCCCAACCCACCGACAATCAAGAAGGAAGCCAGCCGCATAATCTCTGCCGCGTGGCCCCGCGAATACGCATCGAGGCGCTCGTAGCAAAAGCGATAGAACGCCTGCGTGCCATCTACTTCCTGGTCATCTACTTCTCGTAGAGGATCAATGCTTGATAGCATCTCTCAGTGTTTCCTTGTCATAGTTCCGCCGCCAGGGGTCGCCTCCATCTGCTAGTGCATGGGAAGCGCCATCAGCCCCAAAGCGTCTGAAGAAGCCTGGTGGAACAGTCGTCTCTGTTCCCGCTCTGGTAGATACGATTAATCGTTTTGCCTGGTCACAAGAGGGGCTGCGCGCCTTGCTTCTCTTCCTCTTTCCTGGCAGCAGCGCACACCAGCTATAGCCCATTTGGGTATCTTTCTGCCTGACTTGTTGTCACCACTTCCACAAACAGGTATACTGAGCCAGACCAGCATACAGATTCAGCAGATTCCCCTCGCTGCTCAAGCAGCCGAGAAGATGAGCATAACGGCAGAAAGGTGGCTTGCTACTATGGGAAACGATCAGTGGCTCTACCCTCCGAAACGTGGAAGCAACGAGCGTCCGCGACCCGGTGGGGGAAACTCTGGTCCGCTGCCAGGCCAGCGCCCTGGCGGCGTCCGGCCACCAAATGCCTCCAGCCCAATGGCGAACGGGCGCTCGATGGGCAATCCGGGTAATTCGAGCGTCGGCCAATCTCCCCTGAACAATAATCGAGAATCGCGTCCCATGCAGCGCCCTCCTTCTAGCCCCCTCAACAGCGGCGGGCGCAGATCGGGCGGGTTGGGCGGCCAGGATCAGCGCGGGCGCACAAGCGGAGGCTGGGACGAGGGATCGTCCTGGCAGGGGAACTCGCGCCCCAGCCGGAACCTGACGCCGCCAACCGGGCGACCAGGATCAGGCGGGCGCGGGCAAAGCGGCCAATGGGGCACGAATCAGCGTGGCTGGAACGATGACGACGACTGGGGCATGCGCCAGCAGCGGACGCCTTCGGGCAAACAAATGGCTGGCGGGCGCACAAACCAGGGCGGGCGCGGCCAGACACCACCGCGCAAAGGCACCACTATGCGCGGTGACTGGGTGGTGGAGACAGACCCCAAATACCGGGCGCCGGGCAGTTCCCTGCGCGTGCGCCTCTTGCTCTTACTGCTGACAGCGGTGATCGCCCTGGGGGCGGGCATCTATTTTGTACCGGGCGCAAAGACCCGCCTGCTTGGCTTTCTCCCCGGCCCCAAAAACCCTTCCACCACCACTATCGGGGGCGGCAGCGGGACTCTGACCCTTCAGGTAAACGCGCCCAGCGCCAAAGTGACGCTCGATAACAAAGACTACACCACCCAGGCTGGTCAGACGGCCTCTTTCTCCAGCATCTCCATCCCTGCCCTCGCGCCAGGCGCTCATAACGTGACGATCCATGCCGATAACTTCACCGACTTCACCGGCCAGCTTCAGATGCCCGGCGCCGACGCGACGATGACCGCCTGGCTCGCGCCCACCGCCGATCAACTGACCGCCCTGGCCGCCAAATTCAAGCCAGCAACCCAACCCACCCCAGGCGTCGCCGGGGACCACTACAACGCCACCGGCACAGCCACCGGCAAGATCACCATCAGCATCAGTTATACGCTGAGCGGGCTGACCGCAACGTCCTTCGCCAGCCTGATCGCGCAATCGGGCGACACCAAAACCGCGCCCTTCGAGCCAGCGGCGCTCACGCTGACCCCGGTCATCACCTTTAAGAACGCCGCCGGAACGCAGTTGTACCAATATAAGCCCAAGGCGTTGGCGACCAGCCAGTTCGCGCTTCAGATGCCCCTGGCCTTCGATGACAAAGGCGCGCCGCAGTTTGGCACGCCCACCGCCAGCCTGCCAGCCAACGTGAAGATAGACTTTTCCGGCCCCGCCAAAAACGATTACGCGCTGTATTACGCGCTCATGAGTATTCTGCCAAACTCCACCAACACCCTGACCTTTACCTGCGTGGGCGCGGTGAATAAAACGACCTTCAACCCGGAGGACGGGCTGCTCATCGTCGAGACCAAAGACGATGCCACCCATGCCCATTACTTCTATCGCTGGGGGCTGCTCTGGGCGACCAATGCGCCAGCTCACACCTTGACTCCCAAGGCTCCCCAGGGCGCAGCGGGTAGCAACGAGTTTAACGGCGCCAACACGGCGCGCGCGAACGGAAGCTGCGGCAGCTAGGCCACTTGTAGCGCCGCCTTCCAGGCGGCAGGCCAGTTCACTCAGCGCGAAAGAGCGGATTGGCGACAAACCACATCTGCATATCCAGCGGCGGCTGGCCCTCAGCCGGACGCCGACGGATATAAGACCCGTCGGATTGCAATTCGCGCGCGTTGCTCGTCTCTTTGAGCAGGTGCAGCAGCACCTTATCGCGCAGGGCCGCGCGCAACTGTGGCTGCTCGATGGGAAACAGCGTTTCCACGCGCCGGTCCAGGTTGCGCGGCATCAGATCGGCGCTGCCCAGATACAACTCCTCTTCGCGGCGATGGCCGTTGCCATTGGCAAAATAGAAGAGACGGCTATGCTCCAGAAAGCGCCCCACCAGGCTGATAACCCGAATATGCTCGCTGACCCCTGGCACGCCTGGCCGCAGGCAGCAGATGCCGCGCACGATCAAATCCACCTGCACGCCCACGCGCGAAGCGCCATAGAGCGCGCGAATGATTTCGGGGTCCACCAGCGCGTTCACCTTGAAGATCAACCGGCCAGGAGCGCCCGCGCGGTGACGCTGAATCACCCGCTCGATGCGCGCCAGCAACTCGCGGCGCAGCGACAGCGGCGCAACCAGCAGCTTGCGATAGTCCGGCTGGCGCGAATAGCCCGTCAGCGCGTTGAAGAGTTCGGAGGCGTCAGCGCCAAGATCGGGGTCAGCGGTGAGCAGGCAGAAATCTTCATACGTGCGGGCCGTCGTCGCGTTATAATTGCCGGTGCCAAGATGCACGTAGCGGCGTAAGCCATCGCGCTCGCGGCGCACAACCAGCGCCACCTTGGCATGCGTCTTCAGCCCAATCAGCCCATAGGTGACATGCACCCCCGCCTCTTCCAAAGCGCGCGCCCACTCGATATTGTTCTCTTCGTCAAAGCGCGCCTTCAACTCCACCAGCACCGCCACCTGCTTACCATGTTCAATCGCGTCCAGCAGCGCCCTCACCACCGGCGAATCGCTGCCGACACGATAGAGCGTCTGCTTGATCGCCAACACCTGGGGGTCACGGGCGGCGGCTTGAATAAACTCCGCCACAGAGCTAAACGAATCGTAGGGATGATGCAGCAGCAGATCGCCCTGGGCAATCGCCACGAAGGGATCATGACCGGCAGCCAATTCAGGAGCAATGCGCGGAACAAGCGGCTTGTCCTTCAGGTCCGGGCGATCCAGGCGCAGCAGTTCCATCATATCGGCCAGGCCCAGCGGGCCATCAACGACCAGCACATCCTCTTCGCTGAGTTCCAGATGCTCCAACAGCAGTTCGCGCACCTGCGGCGGCATGCTGGTATCCACACAAAGCTGCACTGGCGCGCCAAAACGTCGCTCGCGCAGCCCGTGCTGCACCTCCTCCAGCAAGTCTGCATCGTCGGAGGCTTCATCTTCCTGAATCTCAATATCGGCATCGCGCAGCACCCGAAACGGATACGCCTGCACGATCTCCATCCCGCGAAACAGCATCGAGAGATGGGCGGCAACCACCTGCTCCAGCCAGACAAACGCCCCGCGCTCCGGCTGAGGCGGGCTGGAAGGAATGGGCGGCGTCGGGCCATCAGGCAACGGCGTTGGCAGCGCCGCCAGCGAAACGCCATGCACTTCAGGGCGGGCGGCGTCGGATTCTGGCTGCGTTTCGGCGTCCGGCACACGCACGAAGCGCGGCAGCGTCGGCGGGATTTTCAGGCGGGCGAAGCGTTCGCGGCCCAGGGGAGAGCGCAAGATGACGGCCAGATTCAGGCTGAGGTTCGAGATGTGCGGGAACGGATGCCCAGGGTCTACCGCCAGCGGCGTGACGATGGGAAAGACCTCGCGGTGAAAATAAGCGGCGGCGGCGGCGCGCTGCCCTTCATCCAACTGCTCGTAGTTCAGAATCTTGATACCGGCTTCGGCCAGCGCGGGCAGCAAGACCTCACTCAAGACCTGGCGCTGTTCCGTCAGCATGGGGATCAACCGCTGGCGAATGGCGGCAAGCTGAGCGGTAGGCGTCATGCCATCGGGAGAGATATCGCTGACCACCTTGGATGTCTGCTGCTCCTTCAACCCGGAGACACGCAGCACAAAAAAGTCATCAATGGTGGACTCGAAAATGGCGAGGAACTTGATCCGCTCCAGCAGAGGATGCCGAAGGTCTTCGGCCTCTTCCAGAACACGGCGGCTAAACTCAAGCTGGCTCAGTTCGCGGTTAATATACAGTTCGGGGCGCTCCAACCCCTCGGTAAGCTGTTCTTCATCTCGGATCACATCCGATGCAGACGGCGCAATACGTTTCGCCCTCATAACGCTCCCCACTTGCTAGCAGGCGACCACTCACCACACGAGGATTTGACGAGGCTGCCAGGAGATCGCTTTAACGATAGATAGCTTCACACGGCAAGCCTGCCCACCAGCAATGACCTGACGCAAAACATGGACACTTTCATTATACTCCCTCTGGCGGAAGGTTTGCGCACACGCAGGCCGCCTGTACCGCCAGCCGCCGTCCCGGCGGCCAACCCGTAGCGCCGCCGCCCCGGCGGTCAACGCTCGCCCTGGCGCAGCGGTGAGCCGCCGAGACGGCGGCGCTACAACGGCAACCCCCGATCATTGGTGGAACCACACACCAGAAAGGGGCATCAGACCTGCTGCATCCTGGCTTGCACGTCTGATGCCCCTGATGTTCAGATGTTGCTACAGGTGAGGCAGGCGTCGAATGCGCTCCGCCGCGCCGGACGGATCAAGCGCGCCCGCATACACGCGCTGCAAAATAGCTTCGAGCGTTTCCGGCGCGCCGGTTGGCGGCTGCGCCAGTTCCACCAGCGTGGCAGGCGCGGGCGCTGGGACCGGCTGCGCCGCAGCGGCGCGCGCGTGGCTCACGCGCAGATCGGCGCGCAACTGCCACAGGTGATACAACGCCGTCGCGCCCAACACCAGCAGAACAACCGCGCTCTGGCGCGCTGACTGGGGGCTGGCCGCAGGCAGGCCCAGCACGCTTGCCACGATCTGATAGATCAGAAACACCGCAGCAATCAGCGCGCCAATAGCCGTGACAGCCAGCAGCGTCAGCACGTAGACGCGGCGCGGGATGGTTGGCCCGCCCTGGGCCGGATCGGACACGCGCCGCAGCCGCAGCCAGAGGATAGGATACAGCACCCCCGCGACCACCACGCCAACCGCTCCTGCCCAATCGTCTGCGCTCGGCGGATTGCCATCAGGAATCACGCGCTCGACCAGACCAGCCACGATCAGAATGACTCCAACCAGGAAAAAGCCCGCGCTCAATGCGGCAGGAATCGCCAGCAGCCCTTGCTGAATAGCTTCCCGAAGTTGAGGCATCCGCGCGGCCATGCGCCGTATCCACAAGGCATATGGTACCGTAATCAGCAGGCCAGTAAGCAGCGTCCCGACAAAGGCGAGCGAGCTATCGAGCGCCTCTTGCCAGGCGTTCCCATCGCCAAACAGGGACGCGATGGAGGTATAGACGCCTTGCGCGATACCATACAGGAGCCAGATCAGCCCATAACCCAGCGCCCCATACCACACGATGCGCTGCAACACCGCTCCCCGACTCCACGCCCCCAGCCACACGTACAGACCCCAGGCCGCTGTGGCAAAGAGCGCCGTCAGGATTGGCGAAAGAAGCGGCAGCGGTGGGCAGGCCACAGACGTGCCGGTGGGGCTGTCGAAGAACTGAAAGCATTCGGGCTGTGGCACGACATTGCCATTCACCAATGCCCACCGAATCACGGCGCTGATGGTGGCGAAGAAAGCGGCGCTGGCAATAATGAGCAAAATGGCCTGCACCCCATCTTCGCCAATCTGGCGGATGATTGGGGCGGCGCGACCAGCAGGATTGACCCGCCCGCGTTCCAGAAATACCAGCAAAAAGACCAGCGCAGCAACAAGCGCAAAGGCGAGCGGAGCCGCTATATCTACAAAGTTGTCGCTCTGATCTATTTCCGAGAGCACGGATACTCCTGCGGGTACGGCAATCAGCGCGGCCAGCGCCATCAGCCCATTAAGGAACACATGGCGCGTCGGACCAGCATCGGCCCCCGGATCGCTGCGCGCGTCGCGGCGAATCAGCCAGTAATGTCCCCCACCAAAAAGCACCCCCACTAAAACCACCGTGACCAGAAAGAGGACCACGCTTTGCTCGATCTGCTGACTGGTCGGTGATGGCGGGGTAAAAAACTCATCATGAGGCAGCAGGCCAGCAAAATGAAACAGATCAATCAACAGGATAATGGTCATGACTGCCGTAAAGAGCAGCGCAAACGTCGCTGCGGTATAGAGATAGACACGCTTTAGAGTCTGAACCATAATCTTCCCCTCCTCGTCTCCCGACCACCAGCGCCTCCTACATCTGGTGGCAGAGCAACACAATGTTTCCAATCGCAGCGCATCTGGTCCGCCACATTCATAGAAACGAACGACCTGCATCAGAAGCATCTTTCTTCTTTCTTCTACGTATTTTTACCGTAGCGCGCTGGCGTCACTTGTAGCGCCGCCGTCCCTGGCGGCCAGCCACTTGTAGCGCCGCCATCCTGGCGGCCACCGCTGCGCCAGCGCGAGTGTTCGCCCTCCAGGCCACCTGACCAGCAGGCTAGCATCCAGCCACTTGTAGCGCCGTCTTCCAGACGGCTACCGCTGCGCCAGCGCGAACGTGCGCCCGCCAACACCTCCTATCTGGTGGAACTTGAGATAGCCCTGGCCTGAGCGGAGCTGCCTGGATAGTGTATACTATCAATATGTCCGCTAACGTAAACGAGAATCTTTCATCCACTGAAGCGCAACCCGAAGTTCAAGCCGACCCTAATTTAGCCAGGCCAGCCACACAGCCGCGCGGCGCGCTGCGGCGGCTGAGCAATCAGGCATTTTCCCGCTTTGTCGCTGCTGGCCCCTGGGGGGCGCTGGCCTACCGTGATTTCCGCCTGCTCTGGACCGGTCTGCTCATCTCCCAGGCAGGGACACAGATGCGCGTCGTGGCCGTTGCCTGGCAGGTCTTTCTGCTCAGCGGCTCAGCCTTCCAGTTGGGCGCGCTGGGCTTATTCCAGGCCATCCCCACGATGGCCTTCTCATTGGTGAGCGGCGTGGTCGCCGATGCCTTTGATCGTCGCAAGCTGCTCATGCTCACAGAGATTACGCTGGCGCTCTGCTCCGTCACGCTGGCGCTTTTGACCATCTTCAACCTGATTACCGTCCCGATGATCTACGCCATCGCCTTTATCTCCTCGGCAGCCGGTTCGTTCGATTACCCCACGCGCCAGACGCTCATCTCCAAGATCGTCCCCAACGAGCAGCTTACCAACGCCTACTCGCTCAATATGCTTATGTTCAATCTGGCAACCATCGTCGGGCCAACGCTGGGCGGCCTCGCCATTGCCACGTTGGGTGTAGCAGGCACGTACTGGTTTGATGTCGCCTCCTATGGCTGCGTCATCGTTGCCCTGCTGCTCATGCGCGCCGATGGCCGACCCGGCAAAGACCGCGCCGCGCCGGGCCTGCAATCGCTGGTAGAGGGAATGCGGTTTCTGCGGCGGCATCCGGTCATTCTCTCCGTCATGCTGCTGGACTTCTGCGCCATGTTCTTTGGCTCCACACGCAGCCTGCTGCCCATCTACGCCGCCAACATCTATCATGTCGGGCCGCAGGGATTGGGCTTGCTGCTCGCCGCCACAGGCATTGGCGCCGTCCTGGCTGTCTTCCTCGCTGGTCCCATCGGACGCTGGCGCCGCCAGGGGCTGGGCATCTTGCTCGCCATCGCGGCCTATGGGCTTTGCATCCTCCTCTTCGGGTTATCATCCTGGTCGTTTGCATTTGGCATCTTTTTCCTGGCCGCTGCGGGCGCGGCAGATATGGTCAGCACCGTCTTGCGCAGCGCCATTGTGCAGCTTGGCACCCCCGATGATTTTCGCGGGCGGGTCAGTTCGGTCAACGCCGTGTTTGCCATCGGCGGCCCCATGCTCGGACAATTCGAGGCAGGCACGCTGGCAAACTTCTCCGCCGCGCCCATTGCTGCCGTCATCGGCGGCGCAATCGTCATAGGCAGCGCGAGCCTCTTTTCCGCGCTGGTTCCGGCGATACGCCGGTTCATACCCCCAAAAGAGCGCGCCTGATCTGTTACACAACCAGGCAAAAGCCTTGACAACCACCCGGTCCTCCTTGTTATACTTTCTCTGGTGCAGAGAAATGATGTGTTTTGGACACATCCGGTAGACCGAAGAGAGAGCGCCCGTTTCCCGTCTCGGAAAAACTCCAGGCGACGATTCAGCGGCCATTGGCAAGGAGGCGCACCCGTGCAAAACCGCCCGGTTCCTCCTCCGGAGCAAGTTCACCTTTACCTGATACGCAAACTTGGCAACCCTGGAGATCAGGTGCTTGGGGCCGCCTTTCACCCCTCCCTCTCGATAATAGCAACCACCAGCGGCAGCGGCGCGGTGCAGCTTTGGGAACTGGGAACAGGCAGCGCGCAACTCCTTGTCAAGCTGCATAACACCAGCCTTTCGGCCATCGCCTGTAGCCCCGATGGGCGGCTGCTGGCGGGTGGAGATGGCAACGGAACCCTCTGGCTGTGGGACACACGCGCCTGGAAACCGCTGCAACGGCCCAACAGCCACCGTTTTGCTATCCTCGCCGCTGCTTTCAGCCCAGATGGGCAGATGCTCGCCACCAGTTCTCTCGATGGCAGCGCCTATCTGCGGGGCATTACCATCGGCAGCCCGTCAATCGCCCTCAAAGGCCATACCGACGTGGTGGAGAGCATCGCCTTCCATCCCGCTGGTCAGATACTCGCCACCGCCTCGCAAGATGGGACGGTTCGTCTCTGGCAATCGCCAGAGGGACGCCCGCTGACAACCCTGTTTCAATCCCAGGAATGGGTCACAAGCGTGGCCTTCAGCCCAAACGGGCGCTGGCTGGCCTGCGGCCTGGAAACCGGGGAAGTCCAGATTTGGGGGATGCAGGACGGGCAACTGTATCGCCGCCTGGCCGGACCCAGGGGCGGCGTCCTCAGCCTGGCCTTTAGCCCCGACAGCCGCCTGCTGACAACCGGAAATGAAGACAGCACAGCGCGGCTCTGGGTCGTTGAAACCGGGCGCTCAGTCGCAACCGCTTCAGGCCACGAAGGGGCGGTGTCCGCTGTAGCGTTTTCGCTGCAAACGACCAGAACCTTGGGAACCCTCTCCCCACAACTCACCGACGCGAACATCCTCCTGCTGGCAACGGGAAGCCACGACGGGACAGTGCGCCTCTGGTCTGTCAGCGTTGAACCATGAGCAGCGCAAAAACCTCTCTGTGAAGAAAGGACTGGTGATCTCATGCGTCTCTTTGGTTGGTTCCGGCGCAGCCCACAGCAAGCGGAAGCCTCGGATGGCAGCGCATCGCACAGCCAGGGCTGGCTCGGCGGGCGGCGTATCCTTACAAACACACCTTATGTCATGCCGAAAGACAAAGCAGAGGGAGATCGGCTCGATCTTCAGCACCATCTCTACAAACTGCTGCTTGGTCGCAATTACTTCGCGCGGCTGCGCCAGCCGCGCGAGATCCTCGATGTCGCCTGCGGCACCGGCATCTGGTGCCGCGAAATGGCCCTGGAGTTCAAGCAGGCTCAGGTCATCGGCTTCGACATTGATCGCACGCCGATGGAAGCCTCGCTGGCGCGGCTTGGTCCTGGCGGCATGTTCCCGCCCAACTTCACATTTCTGGAAGCCGATGCCTTCCAACGCTTCCCGTTCGAGGATGAAGCGTTTGATTTTACCCACGCGCGAGCGATCTCCCCCTTCGTGCCTATGGACCGCTGGCCCGCTGTCGTCGCTGAGATGGCGCGTGTCACCCGAAGAGGCGGCTACGTGGAACTGGTGGACTTCGATATGAGCAGCGCGTCCAGCCAGAGCCAGGCGTTCAATACACTGTGGGAGGCAATGCAGCAGCTGATGGCCGCGCGCGGCTTGCATCCGGGCGCTGCCCCCTATCTCGCGCGCTACTTACACGAGGCGGGCCTGGCGCATGTTCAGGAGCGGCGCGCGCTGGCCGGAACAGGGCGGCAGGCCCAACGACAGCAGCGGCTCCTGGCGACAGACCTCTTGTCCATCCTGACCAACGTTCAACCCATCATGGCGCGGGCGCAGATTATGCCGGAAGCCAGCTACCGCCAGACTCTGGAGCGCGCGCGAAGCGAGACGCTGCGCCTGAACATCACACAGCCGGTCGTGTTTGCCTTCGGGCAGCGGCTCTAGAAATCGCGGATATTGCATTTTCTTCTCTGATTCGCGCCTGCTCATTTTATTAAGAAAAACGGTCACTCAGCAATTGACCCGAAAACTGACCGTCACCGGGCCAGAGCCTCCCGAAGAGGTAATCGTAATCGTCCCCTGGGCGGTCGTCGTCTGGGCGGTGACGCTGATCTGGGCCACCTCGCCGGGGTTGAGATGCCCCTGTTCGCTGGGTGCGCCATCCAGCAGAATGCCAGCGTCTCCCCCCGATGCGCCCGCAGCGGTCGCCTGCCAGTCGAGCGGCGCTGAGCCGGTATTTGCCAGTTGCAGCGGAGCCTCGCCCGTCCCTGGGCATGGCAGCGCCAGCAGCGGCGGATTCACGCTCAACTGAGCGGGACCGGCAGGTGTGGTGGCCGTCGGCTGAAGCGTGGGAGTGGGGGAAGGCTGCGGAGAAGGCTGGCTGGTGGCGCTTGCAGGAGGGGAAGGCTGGCTGGCTGGCGTGGCGGTGGGCGTGGACAGCGCAGTCGCAAGCGTCCGACCAGGCGATGTCTGGCCCTCAGTCTTCGGCAGGCGGCTGATCACGACATACGACAGGAAAACAATCACGACCAGCGCCAGCAAGAACGGCAGCAGCGCCTTCAGCACACCCCCCATCCCACTGAGCAAACCCGCGTTTTGCCAGGCGGGCGGCGGCGAACTGGCTGGCGGCGAAAACGCCCCTGGAGTCGAAGCCTCGCTCGTCGCGGCGTCCCAGCTCGGAAAGGGCGCGCGCTGTTCCGCAGCTCCCGCTCCCAGGCCGCTGCGGCCCCTTCGGTTGGGGGGCAGCGGCGGCAGCAGCGGCTCTGTGCGCTTACGAGCGCCCGTCCGATCCACTGCCGTCGCCAGCGAGAGATAATCCTGCCATTGGGCGCGAAAACCGTCGAGTTGAATAAACAGCGTATCGGCCTCGCTCAGCAGGCGCTGGTCTTCCAGCGACATGGTCGCCGGATCATCCTTGATCAGTCCCTGCAAGCGGGTCACAGGGCCAGGGTTTGTTGGCATACCCAGCAGCGCGCCCAGCAATTGGGAAACCTGGAACTGAGACGGGCCTTCCGGGCGGATCAACTCGCTCTCCAGCCCGGCCAGAGCGACCAGAAGCGTCTCGCTGATCTCCGCCAACTCCTGTGTTACGGCAACATCTATCCAGCGTACCTGCCAGTCATGCGAAAAGCGCAGCACGTCCCTGGTAAAGAGCCTCGCGCTTACCAGGAGAGCTTGCTGCAAAGCACTCTTCTCCTCGCTCGATTGTACCAGTATCTCGGCCATCGCCTGGGCTTCATCAGACATATGGCAACGCTTTCTGCCTGCTGTCTGGCCTCACTCAGAATACATCCGGCTGCATCCCACCCGTACCGCCGCCGTCCCGGCGGCAAGCCGCCTGTAGCGCCGCCGTCCCTGGCGGCTCACGGCGGGGCTGAGGGGCTGCATGTAGCGCCGCCTTCCAGGCGGCTAGCAAAACTTGGCAACCCTCATTCAGCAATAATCAGACCGCTCTTTGCGAACATGGCACAAGCCTTGCGGCGATGCAGTTCCACCACACATGAGGCGTTGGCAGGCGAGGCGTGTTACTTGTAGCGCCGCCTTCCAGGCGGCTAGTCGCTAGCCGCCTGGAAGGCGGCGCTACAAGTGGCAACCTCCGATAGTTAGTGAAACCCGGCGATGCCGATACCGGCCATCTTTTGCGTCTTCGTGCTAGAATGAAACAGCTTGTGGCTGCGAAATACCGTTTCAGCCTACTTTCCTGACTGACCTTCTGACCTACCTTCTAAGGAGGATTATCCCGCATGGCAATTCGTGTCGGCATCAACGGCTTTGGCCGCATTGGCCGCCAGACCCTGAAGGCGCTGTTGGAGCGCCACCCCGATATTGAGGTGGTCGCTATCAACGACATCACCGACAGCCACACCAATGCCCATTTGCTCAAATACGATTCCACCTATGGCCGTTTCCCCGGCAAGGTCAGCGTAGATGGCAAAGACCTGATCGTCAACGACCGGCACATCAAGGTCTATGCCGAACGAGACCCCGGCGCGATTCCCTGGGGGGATCACGATATTGGCATCGTCGTCGAATCGGTGGGCATCTTCACCGACGCGGAAAAGGCCAGCGCCCATCTGCGCGGCGGCGCGCGCAAGGTGATTATCTCCGCGCCCGCCAAAAACGAGGACATCACCATTGTGCTGGGCGTCAACGAGGACAAATACGACCCCGCCAGACATCACATCATCTCCAACGCTTCCTGCACCACCAACTGCCTGGCCCCCGTCGCCAAAGTCCTCAACGACACCTTTGGCATCGAAAAAGCCCTGATGACCACCGTTCATGCCTACACCAACGACCAGCGCATCCTCGATCAAGTGCATAAAGACCTGCGCCGCGCCCGCACAGCAGGCGCAAATATCATTCCCACCACCACTGGCGCGGCCAAAGCCGTCGCGCTCGTTATCCCCGAACTCAAGGGCAGATTCGATGGCATGGCGCTGCGTGTCCCCACCGTCACCGTCTCCATCATTGACCTGGCCGCGACACTCAAGAAACCTGCCAGCCGCGACGCCATCAACCAGGCGTTCAAGGACGCCGCCAACGGGCATCTCAACGGCATTCTGGATTACACCGATGAGCCGCTGGTCTCCAGCGATTTTCGGGGCGACGCCCACTCCGCCATCGTGGACGGCGACTCCACCATGATCATCGGCGACAACTTTGTCAAGGTCGTTGCCTGGTACGACAACGAGTGGGGCTACTCCAGCCGTGTCGCTGATCTGGCTGATTTCCTCGGCAAGAAGGGCTTCTGATGCAGAAAGCCACCATCCGCGACGCGGACGTACAGGGCAAGCGCGTCCTGGTGCGCGCCGATTTCAACGTGCCGCTGGACGATGCCCGCCAGATCACCGACGACACGCGCATCCGCGCAGCCTTGCCAACCATCACCTACCTGCTGGACCATCAGGCAGCAGTTATCCTCATGTCCCACCTGGGGCGGCCAGATGGGCAGCGTCTCGAAAAGCTGAGCCTCAAGCCGGTGGCTGAGCGGCTCGCGCATCTGCTGGGGCGACCCGTCAGGCTCGCCCCCGACTGTATTGGCCCGGAGACAGAGCAGATGGCCCGGGCGCTTGAGCCAGGCGAGGTCTTGCTGCTCGAAAACCTGCGCTTTCATAAGGAAGAAGAAAAGAACAACCCCGACTTTGCCCGCCAGCTTGCCAGCCTGGGCGTAGTCTATATCAACGACGCCTTTGGCGCCGCGCACCGCGCCCACGCCTCAACCGAGGGCATCGCGCATATCCTGCCTGGCTATGCCGGGTTCTTGATGGAGAAAGAACTTGGCTATCTGGGCAGCGCCCTGGAGAATCCGAAGCGCCCGCTCGTCGCTATCATCGGCGGCGCGAAGATTTCGGACAAGATCGGCGTACTGGATCGGCTGCTGAGCCTGGCCGATGCCCTGCTCATCGGGGGCGCGATGGCAAATACCTTCTTGAAGGCCCAGGGCCATCAGGTCGGCGATTCCCTGGTGGAAGACGACAAGCTGGACGAAGCGCGGCGCATCATGGCCGATGCCCGGCGGCTCGGCAAACGCTTCCTCTTGCCGGTGGATGTAGTTATCGCCGATAAGTTCGCCGCCGACGCCGCCAGCCAGACCGTCACACCCGATCAGGTGTCTGCGGGCTGGCGCATCCTTGATATTGGCCCCAGGACGGTAGAAGCCTTCCGCAGCGTTCTCTCCGATGCCCAGACGATGGTCTTCAACGGCACAATGGGTGTCGCCGAGTTTCCGGCTTTTGCCAGAGGGACCAACGCGCTCATCGCCGCTCTGGCCGATGCCACCGAGCGCGGCGCAACCACCATTATTGGCGGGGGTGATTCAGCCGCAGCCGTCGAAGCTGCTGGCGCGGCGGACAAAATGTCACACGTCTCCACCGGCGGCGGCGCGTCGCTCGAATTTCTGGAAGGGCGCGCCCTTCCAGGGGTGGTCGCGCTCCAGGATACACAATAACGCCCGTACCGCCGCCTTCCAGGCGGCGCTACACACCGCTCTCCTCTGGAGAGGTTTTGTGAGAGATTCTAAACAATCAGTCTCAAAGTGTTGCTGTTTGCCTTCTTTCTTCGTTATAAATGGATGAGATAGCCAGACTGGCTATGTACTCATCGCTGCTGGTCTTGCTCCTACCCATTGCTCACCCAAAACCCGAAGGGTTGATATTGCCTCAGTCTCTTGAGAATTGTTTGTCAGGGAGGGCATACTTATGAAACTGTACAGGATCTCGCCTCTCACCCTGGTAAATGGTTGTCAGCCAGGATGGACGGTCTGGGTGGCAAAACTTGGGCTGGCGGTGCTGGTAGCGTTGACGATGCTGGTAACAACGACCCTGGCTCTTCCAGGGCAGGCGCGCGCAGCAGAAAATGCGCCCTTTATCAAGTTTCTTTCGCCTATCTATCCTGGACAACCGGGCGGCCATGCAGAGGGGCCGGTTGGGACGCTGGTGGACGTGCAGGGAGGTAATTGGCCCTCCACATGTTGTGTGTCCATCACACTGGCGGATGAGGCTAACGATACGCCAGGCCAGCCGGGTTCAGCTTGCACAAATGGCTCCGAACAGGTGCAAGCCCCAGGAATTGACCCGCAGGCTGGAGAGTTCACGCAAACATTCCGTTGGCCTGCGTCAGCAAATAAGGTGGGACATTCCTACTGGGCATGTGGCAGCGTAAATGGATCGCCTCCTTCCCTGGGTATCAGTACATTTACAGTACTCTCGGCAAGTCCGCCATCGCTGCATGTTGATGGTCCAACCGTGGTTCAAGGTAGAAGTGTGCCAGTCACCGGACAAAACTGGTTGCCAGGTAGTCAGCAGATTACCGTCTTTGTCGGCACCTGTGTGTCTTGCCAGAACGCAAGCAAGAAGCAAGTGACTGCGAAAAATGATGGGACATTCAATATCTTGGTTCCACTGCCAGGAAATGTGGGGGCGGGCGCAACGATCTTTGTATACGCGGCGAGCCAGCCGACAGGTCCCACAGCCACACCGGCTCTCACCGCAGGCAATGATGGATCATTGTCACTCACAGTGGTTGACCAGCCGACACCAACCCCAACGACGCCTCCAACTGCGACGCCAACACCCCTTCCAACGGCAACACCCGTTGTAACGGCAACCGCTATCCCTGGCCCCAATACCCCCGATAGCTCTGGGGACAATCTGCCTATTGTGCTGCTCTCGGTACTAAGCGCCGCTTTGGCGCTGGGGGCCATTGTCACGCTCTTTCTCTTCCTCCGCATGCGGCAAACTGGCGTCAGAAGAATGGGTCTAACAAGTTTCGATGCGCCTCCACCACGCCCAGGCAGGCATAGCGGACCTCGTGCGATCCAGCCAGGCAGATGGAATGACCAAGACTGGTAGGGCAACCGCTCAGGGCCAATTAGTGGCGACTTTGACGACCAACTAACGATTGGCAACCCTCCCTGGAGCTAGGGCTGCATCACACGAGCTTGTAGTTTCCCATATTTCCCTCCTGGCTTACGATGCCCGCTGGATGGCATCGGCAATGTCTTTGCCAATGATAATCACAATATCCGCCCCTTTTGGCCCGGCTATCTTCGGAGCCAGGATCGGCACGCCAAGCATCTGTTCCAAAATGTCGGCGGTTCCCGCCGCTTTCGTGCTGTACTGCTCAAGCTGGGTTGCCAGATAGACGCGATCAGCATCCTGCGCGCCCACCACCTTAAAGCCGTCGCGCTTCAAGATCGCAGTGAGCTTGCTGGCGACTCCGCTTACGCCGCTTCCGTTTTCAATCAGAATGCGCGCGCCCTCCGTCTGGATCGTCTGGGCATCCGTCCCTGATGGCTTGCTCAGGTTCACATGAGCGACGGCATCGGGGAAGATTTGCCGAATCGTCTGGTTAATCGCCGCCCAGTTTGGCATGATCACCGATTTCGTCGAGCCGCCTGCGGTTGGAACGTCATAAAACCGGCCATACTGGGGGGCGCTCAGCACCTTCTGCACAATGGCGTTCGACGGCAAGCCTTTCGCCCAGTTCGCCAGCCAGATAATTTGCGGAATCGTCAGGCTTGTCAGCACACTGCCTTGCAGATCGCTGGCAAGCTCATCCAACTGCCCCAGGATCGCCGGGTTATCGAGCTTCCTCTTCAGCGCGACCAGCACCGATTGCTGGCGCGCCGAACGCCCAAAATCACCGGTGCCATCCGAATGGCGCGAGCGCACATACTGGAGTGCTGTCACGCCATTCAGATGCTGCGGTCCTGCCGGGATATACAGGCGCTGATAGGCATGTGGGTTGCCGTTTGGATTGAGGTCTTTAGGATAGGCGTCATCCAGAATCGGATGCAGCACATCCACATCCACGCCGCCCAGCGTATCAATCACCTTCACAAAGCCAGCCAGCCCGACCCAGGCAAAGGCATGAATAGGAATCCCGAAATCAGCTTCAATCGCCGCCGCCGTATGGGCAAAGCCATGCAGCTTCGCATTCAATGGGTCGCTCATGCCATCAGCATTGTTCGAGATTTCATCCAGCTTCAGACAGCACACGCCATAGTCCGTCTTGATATACATATCACGGGGAATAGAAACCATCGTGATCTTGTGATGGGTCAGATCGACGCGCACGACAATATCCGTCTGCGTCAGCACCGCGCCATCGCCAAACTTGGCATCGTTGTCGCTGCCCAGCAAAAGCAGATTAAACGCGGGCACATTGGAAAGATCACCGGCCAGCGCCGTCGGCTGCGGCACATTCGTAGGGACGGCGATGGTTGGCAGCGCCTTGCCGGTCACGGTCTGGGCAATGGTATAGAGGTGATAGAGCCTGGCCCCAAGAAACGCCAGGGACGAGCAGCTTGCCAGCAAAAAGACCGCCAGCGTCGTCTTCAGAATGACGCGCCGCGCGCGCCGTCGCGGTTTGCGGCTGACCCGGCCAGGCCGCCCAGGGGGCCGAAAGTCCACACCCTCGGCCAGTTCATCGCTATACGCCGGTTCATCCGCCTCCAACAGCGGCGTCTGTCGCGGGTGTTTGGCTGGCTCGTCGGGGGACAAAGGAAAAGGACGCTTAAATAAGCCGCCGCCGGGAGACGGTTCACGCCGGGGATAGTCGCCAGCATTCATTGCCAATCACCTTCCAATACCATGTCGCTCGTATCAGGCGCTACAGACCACACACCGCTTATGCGTGCGAGAGCAAATCAGACGCTCAACCCTCCAATCAACCACCAGCGAACTGCTTTTCAGCGGCCCACGCGGAAAGCCTTTTACTGCTCCATTACATAGGTCGTAATAGACAGCCAATATATGTCTCAATTCCCTCACAAATAAGACAAATGGGCTAGGGAGGGGCGAAAGAGGCCGCTTAGAGCGCCTGACAAAACCTCCGCACGAGCAGGGGCGGGGTTGCAGCGCCGTCCTTCCAGGCGGCAGGGGTGGAGCCAACCGTCGGTTTGTGAAGCATTCTTAGAACACACTCCCCAACTCAGCGGCTAGCTGGCTGGCGCGTACCGCGCGATAAAATCCAAAATAAGCTGCGTTAAAGCCGCGCCATGTTCGGTATAAAAAATGGTGACACCATGCGCCGAGCCGGAATACATCTGTATCTGCTTGGGATCGCTGGCAAGCGCGTACATAGACATGGTGGCAGAGGCATAGGTGTCATCCTGGCTGTTCACAAAGAGTTTTGCCGCAGTGATCGCCTGCACATCGCTATCGCTGACAGGGATAACGGCAAAATGCTGGGGGGCCGAAAGGGTAATCACAGCAGCGACTGACTCACTCGCTGCCACTTTGAGCGAAACCGTACCGCCCATGCTCGAACCCAGCAGCACAATCCTGGTAGCTCCCTGCTGGCGTACAAAAGCCATCGCCGCGCGCAGGTCAGCATCAAAGTTCAGGGTGCCCCCATTGGCCGAATCGCCATAGCCGCGAAAGTCGTAGGCCAGCACCATATAGCCGCGCTCGGCAAGGCGCTGCGGCATGCCACTGGCGCTCCAGATGATCTTGCTCGTGCGCGTTTCATGCGAGCAGATAATGGCCGTCTTGCCCTTCCCATAAAGCAACCCGGCAAGTTGAACATGGTCCTGGGTGAAGAAATGCACCGGGAGCGCCGGGACAGCGGGGATAGGCTCCGTTGGGGGGATGCCAGCCGTTGGTGTGGCGGTAGGCGTAGCCTGAGAAGTGCTTCCCGAACTGCACGCGGCGAGCAAGACCAGAAGGAGGAGCAGGGCTAGCTTCTGAAGTTTCACGCAGACACTCCCTTTGCTTGAAGATTCTAGGACCAACTTGTACCCATTAGAACTACGGCGCCTGATCCTCCTTGCTCACAGGCGAGAACGTTGCTTAGCGCCTGTTTCGTGCAGAGGCGTGTCACTCGTACCGCCGCCGTCCCGGCGGCCCACCGCTGGCCTGTCGTACCGCCGCCGTCTCAGCGGCAGGGGGCTGAGAGGGCGTGGTACTTGTAGCGCCGCCATCCTGGCGGCTCAACGCTGGCCTGCTGGTGCGCTGGCACGGAGGGCGAAGGCTCGCCCGTGCGAACGTTGGCCTCTGAAGCGCGGCGCTTATACTTGTAGCGCCGCCATCCTGGCGGCCAACGCTGCGCCAGCGCGCGTTTGCCCTCCACGCCACCGTACCAACGGGCCAGCCCGCTGGCGGCTGAAGGCCGCGCCGCCAAGTCCCTGAAGAGGGACTTGGCGGCGTCCGCAGACGCCTCTAGCCGCGATTTCAATCGCCAGGGCAGGGCGGGGGCGACCTGTACATAGCCTCGCCTGCTTCTCTCTGGCAGTTGCCAAATGAGCCGGGCTGTGGTAGGATGTAGAGTGAAAGGAGGCGCTTGTACTGCTATTCCCGCTTGCTTTCACTCAACCGTTCGCCTCTGTAGTCGTGATCCGACACATATCCGCTCCAATCGCTCAGAACACCGATTCAGAACCATGAAGAACCATCAGGCGCAGACAACCCGGCGTATCCGGCAGCCCATTGTCGGGGTTCTCGCCCTCCAGGGCGACTTCCGCGAGCATGCCAACATGCTCAAAGAAGCGGGCGCTGAACCAAGGGAAGTGCGGCTCCCCCAAGACCTTGAGGGGCTGGATGGCCTCATCATCCCTGGCGGCGAAAGCACCACCATTGGCAAGCTGATGATGGCCTACCACTTGCAGCAGCCGCTCCGCGAGTTGATCGCCGCTGGCACGCCTGTTTGGGGTACCTGCGCCGGCCTGATTTTGCTGGCGCGCGAAACCGACAACGCGCTGGCCGGGCAGCCGCTCCTGGCAACCATGCGCGCGCGCGTCAAGCGCAACGCCTTTGGCAGCCAGGGCGACAGCTTCGAGGCCGACCTGAACGTTCCGGTCCTTGGCGACCCACCGTTTCACGCCGTCTTCATTCGCGGGCCATCGGTAGAATCGGTCGAAGATGGTGTCGAGGCGCTGGCAGCCCTGGACGATGGCACAATTGTGGCAATTCGCCAGGATAACCTGCTGGGTACCGCCTTTCATCCAGAAATGACAGGCGACCCCCGCTTTCATGCCTATTTCTTGCGCCTGGTCAAGCGCCATCGCGCGCAAGACGAGCGCGTGTGAACCCTCTCGACTCGTAGAGGGTGGTGAATGAACCAATGAAACGCTGAGCGTACTAGATAGATCACAGGATAGAGGATGATAAGGCCGGTACTCTACGTTGACCTTCCCGGTATCATCTACGCTATCGACCGCCGGGCGAGAGCGCGCAACAGTGAGTTCGCTCACTTCATCTGCACTCCCGACGCCGAGGAAGCTCGTGCTTCGCTCACCTCGCTGCTCGCCAGCCTGTTCCCGATCAACCCGACGGCGCGCACCTGGCTCTGCGAAGACCACTGGCGCATCCTCGGCGTGGCCCAGGCGCGACAGCGGGCAGGTGGCTGCGCCTGGGACTTGAGCTATCTCGCCTCGCTGCCGAATCGTTCCGCCGAAGGCACGCCCGACGACGACATCCTCATGGAACTCTTGGAATACGTCGTCAACGCCGCCATCATGCATGGCGTCCAGCGCGTCTTTGCCAAGGTGGACGACGACACCGACGATTTAGAACTCTTCCTGCGCTGCTCGTTCCAGCGATACGCCCGCGAACTGACGTTCTGGCTGCCACAGGGCGCGCCCGCCAGCGCGCCGCCGCAGCTTCCCTTGCGCCGCTGGCACCGGCACGACCAGTGGGGCTTGCTGCGCCTCTACAGCGCCTGCGCCCCGCGCGTCGTGCAAATCGCCGAAAACGTCGGCAGCAACGAATACACCAGCCTGCGGGTTGGACAGCCGCGCCGCTGGCAGCTTCCGTTCCTGCCAACGCGCGAAGAAGGATTTGTCTATGACCTGGGCGTGCGCCTGGGTGGATGGGTACAGATACGCCGGGGACATGGCCCCCATCCCCACCAGATCGCGCTCATGGTTCATCCTGAAAATACCGATCTCGCCACTCCGCTGCTCCGCTTCGGACTCTCGCTCCTGGGGGAAGGAGGCGATGCGCGACCGGTTTACTGCCAGGTCCGTGAGTATGAGGGAGCAGTGGTGTCTGCCCTGCGTGACAGCAACTTCGAACACGTCGCCACGCGGGCGCTGCTCGTGCGCCATCTCACCCTGCGCGCGATGCAGCGGCGCCTGGTCCCGGCGTTGGAACAACGAGTGGCGTATGGCGTCAAGGGCCTGGGGACAGCCCACACGCGCTACCAGGCTGACGACTCAGGGCAATCCTCCTGAGACCGCAGCCACAAGAGGTGATGAGATTACCTATGCAACAAGTGATCACTGACGATCTGGATGCTCTGCTTGAGTCCCTGCCTCCCCGGTTTAAGGAGGCCGCCTACCAACTGGAGGACCGCACCGAGCTGTTGGAGATTGTCATGGACCTTGGCCGCCAGGCCGAGGCCCGGTTCCCAGAGAGGGAGGTGATCCTGTGCGATGAACCGGTCTCAGAAGCAGACCTGCACTATGTCGTGGATCGCATTGGAGAATTTGGCGCCGACAACCGCGCTGGCATCGAGCGCACCCTGCACCGCATCTCGGCCATCCGCAACCGCAAAGGCAAGGTCGTGGGGCTGACCCTGCGCGTCGGGCGCGCGGTCTATGGCACCATCGCGCTCATTCGGGACATCATCGAAGAGGGCAAAAGCATCCTCATTCTGGGCCGACCAGGTGTCGGCAAAACGACCATGCTCCGCGAGACCGCGCGCGTGCTGGCTGATGAACTCAGCAAGCGCGTCGTCATCGTTGACACCTCCAACGAAATCGCAGGCGATGGCGACATCCCACACCCCGGCATTGGCCGGGCGCGCCGGATGCAAGTCGCCACACCCAACGCGCAGCATGGGGTGATGATCGAAGCCGTCGAAAACCACATGCCCGAAGTCATCGTCATTGATGAAATCGGGACCGAACTGGAGGCCCAGGCGGCTCGCACCATCGCCGAGCGCGGCGTGCAGTTGGTGGGTACGGCGCATGGCAACACCCTCGACAACCTGATGATGAACCCCACGCTCTCTGATCTGCTGGGCGGCATTCAGACTGTCACGCTCGGCGACGAGGAAGCTCGCCGCCGTGGCACGCAGAAAAGCGTGCTGGAGCGCAAAGCCCCCCCGACCTTCGATGTCGTCATCGAGCAGCAGGACCGACAGCGCCTCATCATACACCGCGATGTCGCGGAAACCATTGACGATATTCTGCGCGGCTCGCCACCTGTGGCGGAAGAGCGCATACGAGATAGCGAGGGCCGCATTTCGGCGCGGCGCATCAGTGTGCAGCCGATGGAATCGCCTGCCTGGGGCGGCGGAGGCAACGCCAGCGCGCCCAATGGAGGGCCGTTCTCCCCTTTTCGCGGGGCGGGCCTTGGCCCGCGCAGCGGAATGGCGAACGGCCTGCGGAGCGGGCGCGCAAACACCGCCGGTCTGACCGCCGTGAACGGCAAAGGGAATGGCTACCCGCCTGACGGCCAGAAACCGCCGCCACGACGCGCCGCCGAACGCCTGGCCGAACTCGTCAAGAACCAGCCAGAGGAACTGGCTGGTGACGGCTCGGCGGAGCCTGCTTCGCCAGCCCTGACCACGGTGCGCATCTATCCCTTCGGGATCAGCCGCACCCGCCTGGAGCAGGCCATCCGCCAGATGGCGGTACCCGTCGTCATCAGCCGCGACCAGAACGACGCCGACGTGATTATCACGCTCAAAAACTACTACCGCAACCAGCCGGAGCGGTTGCGAGCCGCCGAAAGCGAGCGCAAGCCCATCTACATCCTGAAAAACAACACCGTCGAGCAGATGATCGAATGCCTCGCGCACCTCTTCGACATTGACCTGACGGTGGAGCGAGCGCCGGGCAGCGGCGGCGCGCTCGACCCGACCACCGAAGCTATTCAGGAGGCGGAAGACGCCATCGGCCACGTCCTCACCAACGGGGCCAACGCGGTGGAGCTTTCACCGCAAAACGCCTACATCCGCCGCCTGCAACATCAGGTGGCCGAACGCTACAACCTCGCTTCGCGCAGCCGGGGCAAGGAACCCAACCGGCGCGTGAAAATCTTCAAGGTCCAGCAATAAGGCGGGCAGGTACCCGCAGGACAAAAAAACGAGGGGACGCGACGAACTGTGTCCTCTCGTTTTTGTTATCATATTGGGTTAGCTCATTATGGGGTTTCGATTGAACGAGCTAGTGTCTTTGCTTTCCTTGCACCGTAATAGACCAGAAGCGAGCCGCCAATGCTGGCGATAAGCGCCAAAATAATTAGTTGATATTGAACCATGTAGATGTGATTATACCTATCCACAATAGCCTGAATAGATTGATCAACGGCGCTCTGGTCCGAAGGGGTGCCTGCCTTATAGTGCGCAAAAAATACACTGATACATCGATCAATAGTATCCTGCCCGGCAGCGGCATACCAGGCATTGATAGCATTCCCCCATTGGATACCTACCGCCACAACCAACAGGCCAAGCAAACATAAAGTTCCACCCAGATCAGCTAAGAGGTACAGAATGGGCTGCTCCTTGAGGAGTGGAACATAGTGGAGATTTCTGGCAAGCCAGAATCGCCACAACCACTCAAACCCCAGGAAGAGCAGAAAGGACAGCGCCAGCCCGCCTATAAGAAGATATGGATGCGCAAAGGTAACATCAAAGAACCCAGGCGGCTGAAGAGTTGATAGACAGGGCATTGGAGGAACATCCTTTCCCTCACAGCGAGATGATATACTCCTATCGTAGCAGGCAAGATGGCTCTGGTCAACAGTTGCCAGATAAACAGGGGGTCAGAGACAAGAGCCTGGAGAGGTGAGGAAAGGACAAAGCGATGACACAGACGCTCAAGCGGGTGATAGAGCAGGCAGAGCAGCTACCTCCTGAGTTGCAGCAGGTGGTAGCAGAACAGTTTCAGCAGGTGCTTGACGCGGTGATAGCCGATGCGCGCTGGGAGGCGCTGCTGAACGACCCACGCCACAAAGAGGCTGTGCGACGAATGGCGCAAGAGGCGCTGGCAGAATACGAACGTGGCGAGACTGAAGAGGGAGGATTTGGCGGCTAGTGTTTCGTTCGCATCGCACCAAACGATTTAACGCACTTCTCGCCGCCCTCCCTGCCGAGGCGCAACGTCAGGCCCGCGAAGCTTACGAGCTATTCAAAGAAAATCCCCGACACGGCAGTTTGCAGTTTAAATGCGTTGATCCCAGCGAGAAACCGCCCTGGTACAGCGTGCGCATTGGCGCGCATTATCGCGCGTTAGGCACAGTAGATGGAGATACGATTATCTGGTTTTGGATTGGCACTCACCAAGCATATGACAAGCTCGTTCCCTAGCACAGCGAGGGACAACCCCATGAGAAGCCGGGGATATTTCGGAGCAGAAGAGCGCCAGAAACAGGCAAAGCATCCCACCTGGCAGATCGGCATTGCCATCATGGTGCTGATCGCCTATCTAGGCGCATTGTTTTCGAGCTTATGGTTCTCAATAGGTTGGCTGCTCTGGGTATTGGTCGCTCTAGGGATGGGGAGCGGCATCCCAATGCTTCTCTTATTATGTATCTCGTTCACCACATGGATGCACAGGAAAGCACAGGCAAACGATCTGGAGATAGCCCCAGACATAGCCATAGAAGGCTGCCTTCAGACCTGCTTTGCAGTACTTGAGTGGTTTCTCTATTAGTCAGAAGCACAGTTCTTCTTCACCAAACCATGACAGGCTATTTCATCACACTGGAAGGCCCCGAAGGGGGCGGCAAATCCACGCAGGCGCGGCTCCTGGCCGAGCGGCTGCGCCAGGCTGGCTATGCGGTCACGCTGACCCGCGAGCCAGGCGGCACGCCCGCCGGCGAAGCCATTCGCGCCATCTGGGATGACCCGGCGCGCAGCGACCTGCTGCCCATCACCGATCTCTTCCTGCTCTGCGCGGGACGCGCCCAGCACGTCGGCGAGGTGATTCGCCCGGCCCTGGAACGCGGCGAAATCGTCATCAGCGACCGCTACGCCGATTCCACCCGCGCCTATCAGGGCTACGGCTCCGGCCTCGATTTCGCCACAATGGAAACCCTCTTGCAGATTGCCACCGGCGGCCTGACCCCCGACCTTACCTTGCTGCTGGACATCCCCGCCGCCGAAGGGCTGGCGCGCCGCCGCTCGGCCAGCCAGGCCGGAGCGAGCCAGCTAGACCGGCTCGATCAGCGCAGCCTGGACTATCACGAGCGGGTGCATGCTGGCTATCTGAAACTGGCTGCCCAGCAGCCCACACGCTGGGTCACATTCGACGCGCGCACCGCAACGCAGACCCTGGCAGATACCATCTGGCAGACCGTCCAGCAGCGGCTGACAGAGCGCCACAGTCAGAGCCTAACCTGTTAACCCGGTTACAGTGGTTAGTCTGTTATCCCACCCCGGCGGCGCCAGATATAAGTTCCACCAACTATCGGGGGACGCCACCTGTAGCGCCGCCATCTTGGCGGCCACCGCTGCGCCAGGGCGAGCGTTGCGCTCTGAAGTCCCACGTCTCGACAGGCCAGCCTTGAGCCGCCTGGAAGGCGGCGCTACAAGTGGCCCCTCATAGGTGGTGGAACCCCAGATACATCCCTTCTGGACAAGGAAGCGCCCTGATACTATACTGTCATATACCGAACGCTGAGAAAACCGCAGCGCATGCCGACGCATCGTTGCCCACAGGAGGAAGCTCTTTGATGACGCACTATACCCTGCCGCCCAGGGTTGAGGAAGTCTTCCGCGAGTTTTTAAGCTGCGAGTTTGCCACGCTGGGCAAAGATGGCGCGCCCATCGCCTGGCCGACTGCCCCCCTCTACCTGCCTGAGACAGGACGCTTCCTCATCACCACCTCGATTGGAGCGCCACAAAAAGCCTTCAACATCCGCCGCAACCCGCATGTCTCGCTGCTGTTCTCTGACCCAACCGGCAGCGGCCTTGCTCAGCCGCCAATCGTGCTGGTGCAGGGGGACGCCGACATCCCCCACGAAGTCACAACCTGGAACGAAGACCTCGCTCGCTTCTGGGCGGTCCTCGCTCGCCGCCAGCCCTCCAGCCAGGCGTACAGCAGCAGCGCGATCATGCGCGCCGTGTCGGCGTGGTACTACATGCGATTGCTCATCTACATCACGCCGCGCCGCATCAGATGGTGGCCTGACGGCAACTGCGATCACCCGGCGCAGGAAATCGAGGTCAGCCATGTGGAATGAGATCGCAAAGTACCTGCCCCAGTTCCCCAGCGCGGTGCTAACCAGCGTTGACGCCGATGGCTACCCGCTCAGCGTGCGCTGCAAGCCCCAGCTTGACGCAGCCGCACAGGTGGTGCGCCTGCGCGCTCCTGCTGACCTGGGCATCCAGCCTGGCCCGGCGGCCCTGCTCTGTCACAGCCACGACGAACACCTCTGGAGCCTCAAAGGCTTTGCTGTGCGCGGGACACTCGAACGGGAGGGCGACGACTGGATGCTTCGTCCGGCGCACTTCCTGCCCGGAACCGGCTTAGGCAGCCTGTTGCCCGCCATCCTGGGAGCGCAGCGCAAAGCCAGGCGATACCTCAAGAAGCGCAGCCTCCCTCGTCCGAGCGTCCCCTGGGACAAACTCAAGGCGCTGAAAACCCCGAAGAGCTAATAGCGGATAAATCCGCTTCTTCTGCCGCGTTCCAGCGGCTTTCTGCCAAAGGCGCAGACGATAGGGAGCCAGGCGCCCAGCGCCCGCGCCTCTTCACGCGCGCGCTCCAGCAGCGCGGTGTAATCGGCATCCGAAAGCACCCCAACCTTGACGACCAGCGGCTGAAGGTTTGCAAACGTCGCCAGAATATCAGTGATGAGCAGCCCTTGCTCGCGGCTGCCTCGCGGCCCGCCGCCCACAATCGCCCGGCGTTCACGAACCCCCTCCAAGCCTGCCTGGCGTAGATAGCCAGCCAGATACGGCGCTGAGCCTGGATGAAGGCCGCGAGCCGTCATCAAGCGCCCCATAGCCTCGCCAAGAGCCATAACCGCCTGGCTGGGGCTTTGCCCGATCTCAAAATCCACCAGTTCCACATAGCCGCCGGGGCGTGTGACGCGAATCATCTCAGCCACCACGTCAGGCCAGCGCGCCACCGGAGTAAATGAGCCGATCAGGCGCGCGTGCGTAAAATCAAACAGGCCCGGCTCGAAGGGAAAAGGCTGGAAGGCGTCAGCTTCCAGAAAGCGAAAATTGGCGGGGATCTGTCCCGTCGGCCCAAGGCGCTGCAACGCCGCGTCCACTGGCGCGCGATCAATATCGAAGTTGATAACCTGAGTCTGGGGAAACTCTCTTGCCATCTCGCGTCCCCAGATGCCGGTGCCGCAGGCCACATCCAATATCATGCGCGGCTGCCGGAGCGGCGCGCAATAATTCCCACGCAGAATGAGCCTGTAGAAGTGATGTTGCAGATCAAGCCGATCATCTTCAGTCTGATCTTTGGGCAGGATGTAGGAGCCGCTGCTGAACATACGTCTGCCCCCCAGCCGTATCCAGCGCCGCGTCGCGGGCTGATCCTTTTGAGGGGGACGGCGAAACCAGCCAAAGAGGCGCATGAGGTAGCTTCCTTTCTACGGATGCGTATATAATTGGTAACTGTGAGCGAGGCCGGACCCTCGTATCCAGGCTACCTGCTCTGAGGCGTATTCTACCAGCCAGCGCAAGAGCAAGCAAGTCCGTAGAAAGCTATCACCTAATAGTACCGCATCAGAACCAGACCACGCGCCAGAAACGCTGCCTGGCATGCGCTCACAGACAGGCGCGGGGAGGTGCTGCCCTGCTGCCGGTGAGGGAGGGCTTGACACGGCAGAGCAGCATACCCACGCAGTAGCCAGTACGCGCTCCCGTTACAGGCTGCGCAGGAAAGGCTGTCTAAAAGTCCGTCAGGGGTACGGAGGCTGGCGGCTGAAGGCCGCGCCTGAAGGGCTATCGCCCACCAAGCCTGCCTGTGCAGGCTCCCCCCACCTCTGGCAGCCGCTTCGTCTCAGGCCGCGCAGGCACGGGTGCGCGAGCGACCACCGGGAGCGAGAATGCGGGAACTGGGTTCCCGCAAGCACCCGTCGCCGCAGGCGGCCTTTGCGGCGCAGCCTTCAGCCGCGGGCGCGCGAGCGAGCGAGAGTGCCGAGGCCCAGCCGAGGCAAGCGCCCGCCGCCGCAGGCGCGGCCTTCAGCCGCCAGCGAACTTTTAGATCGCCCTGATGCGCAGGAAAGCCGACTTGACGCCGCTCCCTCTGCATGACATATACATAGCTATTGAGTTCGTTTTCAATAGCGCGCGCTCATTGCGAGCGAGAGAAGGGTTGGCTTTCGTATGGCAGACTCCGCATTCCTGCCCGGCATCTCCTCCGAGATCGTCAAGACGCCCCGGCTGGCAACGCATATCCTGACCAGTGGCCCCCAGGATGGCGAGCCAGTTGTTCTGGTGCATGGCAATGCCTCCTCCGCTGTCTTCTGGGAAGAGACGATGCTGGCGCTCCCCGCACAGTATCGCACTATCGCCCTCGATCTGCGCGGCTTCGGCGATTCAGAGACCGCGCCGGTAGATGCCACGCGCGGCGTGCGCGATTTCGCCGATGACCTGCACGCCCTGGTCGAGACGCTGAAGCTGGGGCGTTTTCACCTGATCGGCTGGTCTATGGGTGGCGGCGTGGGCATGCAATATATCACCGACCATCCGGCACAGGTGCGCTCGCTCACGCTGGTTTCGCCCATGTCGCCCTACGGCTTTGGAGGTACAAAAGACGCCAGCGGCGCGCCCTGCTGGCCCGATTTCGCCGGAAGCGGCGGCGGCACCGCCAATCCCGACTTTGTGCAGCGCCTGAAGGACGGAGATCGCAGCGCCGATTCGCCCAATTCGCCGCGCAATGTCATGAACCAGTTTTACTTCAAGCCGCCCTTCCGCGCAGCGCCAGCGCGCGAAGAAGCCTTTGTCAGCAGCCTGCTTTCCACTCAATGCGCGGAGGGCAACTATCCTGGCGACCTGACCCCTTCGGCCAACTGGCCCACCGTTGCCCCCGGCGCGCGGGGCGTCAACAACGGCATCTCGCCCCAATACTGCAACTTGAGCGCCTTTGGGCAGGTGCAGGGCGGCCCGCCGGTCCTCTGGATTCGCGGGGCCAACGACCAGATCGTCTCGGATACGTCCCTGCTAGACTTTGGCACGCTTGGGCAGCTTGGCGCGGTCCCCGGCTGGCCCGGCGCAGATGTCTTCCCGCCCCAGCCGATGTGGCAGCAATTGCGCGCGGTGCTGGACGCCTATACCGCCAGCGGCAGCTCGTATCGTGAGGTCGAGTTCTCCGACACCGGCCACTCGCCCCACATCGAGCGGCCCGACGACTTCCGGCGCGAGTGCTTCGGCTTTCTCGCGGGCCACTGATACCGCTCGTACCGCCACCGTCCCGGCGGCCACCGCTACGCCAGGGCGAGCGTGCGCCCTCCGGGCCAGCGCACCAGCAGGCCAGCGTTGAGCCGCCGGGACGGTGGCGCTACGGGCTGGCCGCCGGGACGGCGGCGCTGCAAGGAAAACGCCCCGCTCCAAATCAGGACTGGGGCAGCGTCAGGATGCCTAAACGGACTTTCAGGCTGATGATGCGCCGCAGCGATTGCAGCAGCCGCGCCTGCGAAATACGCCCGGAGGCAACCGCCCGCGTCACGGCAGTGATCACTCCCTGCGCGAGATGCGGGTCCAGGGGACACTCGATCACGTCTTCGCCCGCCAGAATCGCCCGGACGCTGGCCTCGCCAACCGCCTGCGCCGGATCGGTGTAGCCTTGCTGCCGCATGAATTGAGCCACGCTGCTCGCTTCCATCTCATCAGAAACCACCACGCCCTGATAGCCCAATTGCCCGCGCAGCACCCCATCAATCAACGTCGGCGATAAGGACGCCAGATTGTTCGGGTCGTAAGCAGGCGTCAGCACATGCGTCACCATAATCAGGTCAGGGTGATGGGAGAGCAGGGCGAGAAAGGAAGCAAAGTCAATGGTGTTAAGCTGCGTTTTGGTGTGCGTGAGTGTTGGCAGCGCGAAATCAGGATTAGCCGAAACCGCGCCAATGCCCGGCCAGTGCTTCAGCGTCCCGGCAATCCCATGCTGCTGCAAGCCATCCAGAAAAGCGCCCGCATAGCGGGCCACCTGCTCAGGCGTCGTGCCAAACATGCGGCTGGAGTCAATAGCGCCGCCCTGATCCACATCGGCCAGCGGGGCAAAATCCACGTTGATACCCACTTCGCGCAGGCGCTGCGCGTCCAGCTTCGCCTGGTTATAGGCGTTTTGCGGATTGCCGGTAGCGGTCAGGGCGGCAGGCGATGGCGAGGGGCCAAAGTACGGCGCGAGGCGATCTACGCCGCCGCCTTCTTCATCAGTGGCGACCAGGAGCGGATTGGTCGCGTGTTCCTTTAGATCGCGGATAAGCCGCTGGACACCCGCCAGCGTCGTGGGCATCAGCGGCCCCCCGTTATGGTTGGGAAAGAAGATGACGCTGCCCACCTGCGCCTGCCGCAGCGGCCCATCCAGCGCGGAGGAGTAGGCGTCGGTATAGACGGCAAGCATCAGCAGTTGCCCGACGCGCTGCTGCTGCGACAGGCGGCTGATGTAGGCGTCGAGCTGCCGGGTCGGCACAGGCGTGGGAGTTGGAGTTGGAGCTTGCGTAACAACCGTCGGGCTGAGGACCGGCGTGGCCGTCACGACCACCACCACAGCAGACGAAGCAAGCAGAATATTCCGCGCCCACACCACCAGCAGGCCCACCAATCCAACCAGGAGCAGCCCCCCGGCGATGAGCCAGCCTGGACGGCGAGGCCCGCGAGCATGAGATGCAGATGGTCGCGCCCACTGGCGCGGCCTCTCGTCAGGTTCACGCATCAATACCTCCCAGCGACTCTGTTGCGGCCAGCATAACATACCAACGCGCATCAGCGCGACTCTTCTGCTCTCTGGCAGGGCAACCTCAAAGATAAGCAAATTTGCGCATGCGCTTCCTGCATAGGCTCAGGTAATCTTTCTTCAGGGAGACCCGTTTTCGCTCAGAAGAACGATGACCGTCTCACGATAACCGTCTAAGAGCGCCTCACACAACCTCCGCACGAGCAGGGGCGGGGGTGTAGCGCCGTCCTTCCAGGCGGCAGGGGTGGGGCCACCCGTCGGTTGTGTGAGGCATTCTAAGGAGGAACGCTCATGGCGTACCCGGCTCAGGTGACGAAGAAAGAAGTATCTCCTACACTTAAAGTCGGCGGAAACTGCGCAATCGTTGTGGGAATCCTGGGGGCACTCTTCTCGCTGAATTATCTGCTCCTGCCGCCTGAACAGCGGATAGGAGCAAACCCCGCCGATCTCTTACCGTCCTTTGATCGGGATCCCACGCTGCTGCGGCTCGAAATGATCGAAATGGCGCTGGCCGGAGTGTGTGGCATGGGGCTGGCCCCCGCCGTGTCGGAGATGCTCGAAGCTCTCAAAAAAGGCGGGGCGCGCTGGACCGGCACGCTAGCCACGTTCAGCTATGGGGTGATGGCCGTCAGCAATCTGCTGATGATGCAGCGGCTGCCCGGCGTCGCCAGCGCCTACGTGCATGGGGATGCCTCCACCAAAGCGGCGCTTGCCGCCACCTGGAACGGCTCCATTGACCCGGATGGCTGGATGCAATACGGCTGCGTCGGACTCTGGATGCTGGTCGTGAATACAGCGGCCTCACAAAGCGAAGAACTCCCCAAGCCGCTCGCCTATCTGGGCATGGCCCTGGGCGTGTTGTACTGCCTCAAGCCGATCAGCGCGACGGCCCAGATGCCAGAACTCATGACTCCCATGATGGGCCTGGGGGCCATTCTTGCCCCGCTCTGGTACCTCTGGATGGGTTTCCAGATGCGCAGCAAAGCGGAGGAACGGACGGCGCCTCCCCCGCAGGGCAACTGGCCCAGGGCTTGAGAACGCCTCCAGATTAGAATCTGCTGAGAGTCTTGTACCGTCTGTCGCTGTCCCTTGTCTCTCCGGTGGGCCGCTCGTATAATGCCAGAGGAAATCGTCTCGGTGTGGGGAGGCCAGACTGTGGAGCAGCAAGCGAAAAGCCTCAGCGGGCAAACCATCCTGGTTGTTGATGATGAGCAGAGCATCATTGACTTCATCAAGCTGGGCATGACCTATGAGGGCGCGCGCGTGGAGGCCGCGATGGATGGTTTCGCGGCGCTCGACGCCGCCCGCCGCTTGCGGCCCGATCTCATCATCCTGGACATCATGCTCCCCGGCATTGATGGCCTGGAGGTCTGTCGGCGGCTGCGCGCCCAGGAATTGACCGCCGATATTCCGGTGCTGATGCTGACCGCCAGGGACGAGGTAAGTGACCGCGTGGCCGGGCTGAACACAGGCGCCGATGATTACCTGACCAAGCCCTTCAGCTTCGATGAACTGCTGGCGCGGGTCAAAGCCATCTTGCGGCGGCAGCAGCGCGGCAGTGATCCGGCCATCCCCGGAACGCGCATCCTGCGCGTGGCCGATCTGGAACTCAACGAAGCCTCCCGCGAGGTCACGCGCGGCGGGCATTTGATCGAGCCATTGACGGCAACCGAATATAACTTGCTGCATCTCTTCATGACCCACCCGCGCCAGGTGCTGGACCGCCGGACCATCCTGAGCCGGGTCTGGGGCTATGATTTTATGGGCGAAACCAATATTATCGAGGTCTACGTGCGCTATCTGCGCGAAAAGATTGAAGACGAACCCAGCCAGCCGAGATACATCCTGACGGTGCGCGGCGTGGGCTATGTCCTGAAAACCTAGCGATTGCTCATGCCTGCCCCGCGCCCGAAAAGTTGGCCGGGAAGCGGCGCTACGAATGGTACGGTCACGCATGTCGCTTGAGGCTCACCAGCCAGCATTTCAACCGCTGCCCCCAACCGTCAGCCCTCCTGGCGCGCCAGGGCAGACGGCGCCAACCAGACCGCCATCGCGCGCGCTGCGCCCGGCAGGCCCAATGCCTCAGCCCATCCAGCCGCCCACGCGCTCCCAGGTCGTGCCGCAGTTCCCACCGCGACGCCCCAGGCGTCCTGTCGGACGTCTCAGCTTCCTGCGCTCGCTGCGCTGGCGATTGGCCTTCGCCCTGGTTGGCTTCCTGGCCGTCGCTTTCTTGCTGCTGGGCGTCTTCCTCTTCCTGACCATCCGCCCCTATCTGCGCAGCGAAGCACTCGCGCGCACCCAGGTAGGCGCGGCCAAACAGTTTGCCGCCAACAAAGCGGCCTTCGAGTCGGCGGTCAGCGTTGACATCGGCAGCCCTTCCCCCGCCTTCGAGCGTACTGTTGGCGCGGCCATTGACGGGCTAACCGACGTGCAGCAGGTCTTCATGGTTGACCCGCGCACCGGCCAGGTCGTTGCAAGCTCCCCCGGCAATATGATCGGCCAGGCCGCGCCCTATTTCAACCTGGCTCAACTGACACGCCAGCCGGGCCAGGGAGCTGATTCCGCAACCTATCAGCCGCCGGGCGCTGGCGTGGGGGTTATTCTCATCGGCTTTCGCTGCGAACACTGCACGACCCTGAACGGACGCGCGCATACCGCCGTCCTTGAGGTTGTCACCAATTTTGGCAGCGTCAACGCGGTCATCGCCCGGCTGATGCTCTATATGGCCCTGGGCATGCTGGCCCTGGTCCTGGTGGCGGCGCTGCTGGGCGCGCCGCTGATAGGTCGGGCGCTGCGCCCGCTCAGCAGGATGACGGCCACTGCCGAAGCGATTGCCTCCGGCGATCTCAGCCAGCGCGTCAACCTGCCCCACAGCGGCGACGAGATTGGCGAGCTTTCGGCTTCGTTCGATGAAATGATAGATCGCATTGACATCGCTTTTGCCGCTCAACGCGCGGCCCTGGCTGCGCAGCAGGAGTCCGAAGCGCATATGCGCCAGTTTGTGGCCGACGCCTCGCACGAACTGCGCACACCGCTCACCTCTCTGCGCGGCTTCACCGATGTCCTGCTGCGTGGGGCCAAAGACGACCCCGAAACCGCGACGCACGTGCTGCAAGCCATGCAGCGCGAGTGCGAGCGGATGTCGCGGCTGGTGCATGATCTGCTGACCCTGGCGCGGCTGGACGCCGGGCGGCAACTGACCTTCAAGCAGTTTGATCTGATCAGCCTGGTTGGCGAATCGGTGGACCAGGCGCGCATCCTGGCCGGAGAGCGCACCGTTACGATGCGCACCGATAGGGGCGGCCCGCTGCTGATCCTGGGCGATCAAGATAAGATCAAGCAGGTCTTGCTGATCCTGTTGGACAACGCGCTGAAATACGGACGCCAGGGCGCCGATGGCTGGGTACAGGCGCAGGTGAGCCGTTCGCCCGACATGGCGCAAATCGTCATAGCCGATAACGGCCAGGGTATCAGGCCGGAAGACCTGCCGCATATCTTCGAGCGGTTCTATCGCGCCGACAAGACGCGCTCGCGCAGCGGCTATACGAACGAGCATCGCGCCGTCGGCCAGCCGCCCGGCAGCAGCGGCATCCTGAAAGCCATGAACGCGGGTGGCTCCGGGCTGGGGCTGCCTATTGCCCTGGCGATTATTCAGGCGCACAACGGCGCTCTTTGGGCGCAAAGCCAGATCGGCCAGGGAACCCGGTTTAGCATCCACCTGCCGCGCCAGCCCGCCGACACCCATTGAAGGGCTTTTGCAACTTGTAGCGCCGCCGTCTCGGCGGCTGGACGCTGGCCTGCTGGTACGTTAGTCTGGAGGGCGAACGCCACTTGTAGCGCCGCCTTCCAGGCGGCTCAACGCTGGCCTGCTGGTACGTTGACCTGGAGGGCGCACGCTCGCGCTGGCGCAGCGGTGGCCGCCAAGATGGCGGCGCTACAGGTACAGACGCCGCGCTGATGCGGGTGGGGGCGGCCATTCTCGCTCGGCTGAGCCTCTTCGAGCGAGAGGCTCTCGCTCCCGGTGGTCGCTCGCGCGTCCCTCCAGGCGGCTGGACGCTGGCCTGCTGGGAGGTTGACCTGGAGGGCGAACGCCACTTGTAGCGCCGCCTTCCAGTCGGCTCAACGCTGGCCTGCTGGTACGTTAGCCTGGAGGGCGCACGCTCGCTCTGGCGCAGCGGTGGCCGCCTGGAAGGCGGCGCTACAGGTACAGACGCCGCGCCGATGCGGGTGGGGGGCGTGGCGCTGGCATAAAATATGCTGGCTCAGAACGGGCTTTTGTTTCTCCGAGGGTGAGTGATATAATGCTCCTGTTGGCACACTGAAAATAGGCCGCTCCTGCTGCAAGCGGGCCATTCTACTATCTCTGGCTGATTTTTCAAGGACATCAGGATACATTCGCCGTGTCAACGCGAGCGCGTATCTCATACTGTTATTTCGCGCGTCCTCCTGTCCTTCTTTACGCCAGCTTCTGTAGTCAGGCTTTGTAGTGAAAGCGCCGCCTGCGCATCAGGCTCTGATGCCAGGATCAAATCATCATCCTATGGTCGTTGGCGCCTGCCGGGTCACGCTGCATCTCCCGGCCAGCCATTCCTTAAAAGAGAAACGGCAAGTCGTGCGTTCCCTGCTGGAGCGCCTGCGGAATCGGTTTGATCTCGCGGTGGCCGAAGTGGAGGATCAGGACCGCTGGCAGATTGCAACGCTGGGGTTCGTCTGTGTCAGCAACAGCGCCAGCATAGCTGATGAAGTGCTAACTCGCGCGCTGGACTATATTGAGAATACACGCCTGGATGCAACAGTAACAGAGGTCGCCAAAGAGATTACCCATCTGCTCTGAGGGGCGGCCACAGGCAAACATATGGAGGCAAAACTGGCGCAAAAAGTGCTGAGGCGCTCTGTAGAGCATACCGATGAGATCTGGCAGAGCGGGGTAGACTACACTGGAGGACCAAAGGATGAGCATCTCTAACCATCGGCCCGGCTCTCATAGCGAAACCGAGGAAGCCACGCTGCCAACGCATCGCCGCATTCTTGTTGCAGACGACGAGGCTGATATTCGTTCCCTGCTGCGCTCACTCTTCGAGGCCGAGGGCTATCAGGTGCAAGAAGCCGAAACGAGCGACGAAGTATTGCGCCTCCTGATGGGATCGGAAGACGACCGACCAGACCTGGCGTTAGTGGATGTGCGTATGCCTTCGCGCGATGCCGCCGACGGCCTGCGCGGGGACACGCATCAGCCGCTGGCCGAAGATGGTATTCAGATTCTTCAGCGGCTCCACGAACAAGGCGTGGAAGTCCCCATCATCATTATGACCGCCTTTGGCACCTCCAGCCTGGCAATCAAAGCCATTCAACTCGGGGCTTTTGACTACATCACCAAGCCTTTTGATGAACTGGATGATGTCCTGCTCAATGTCAACCGGGTCTTCGAGCATCAGCGGCTGGCCCAGGAAGTGCGCGAACTGCGGCGGCGGGTGGAGAGCCGCGATCCGACGGATCGGATGGTGGGCCGCAGTTCGTCCATGATTGATATTTTCAAGACGATTGGCCTGGTGGCGCGCAACCCTGCCACCGTCTTAATTACCGGTGAAACCGGCACCGGCAAAGAATTGATGGCCGAAACCATTCACCTGGCCTCGGACCGCCGGATGGGGCCGCTGGTGAAAGTCAACTGCGCCGCTCTGCCGGAAACGCTGCTGGAAAGCGAACTCTTCGGCCACGAAAAGGGCGCTTTTACCGGCGCAATTGCCCAGCACAAAGGGCGCTTCGAGGCCGCCAACAAAGGCACGATCTTTCTTGATGAAATCGGCGAGATGACGCTGGGTACGCAAAAGAAGATACTGCGCGTGCTGCAAGAGCGCGAGTTCGAGCGAGTTGGCGGGACCATGCCGGTCAAAGTGGATGTGCGCGTGGTGGCGGCCACCAACAAGACGCTGCGCGAGGAAGTGCTGGCCGGGCGTTTCCGCGAAGACCTGTTCTTCCGCCTGAATGTCATTGCCGTCCACATGCCACCGCTGCGCGAGCGCCGCGACGACATTCCGGCCCTGGTGGCCCACTTTCTAGACAAACACCGCTTCAGCCCGACGACCCCCCCAGGGCGCATCTCCGAGGATGCGATGGTCATTCTGGAACGCTATGATTGGCCGGGCAACGTGCGCGAACTGGAAAACATTATCGAGCGCGCCGTTGTCATGAGCCGGGGCGGCGTGATCACCACGCAGCATATCGTCTTCGCCAACGAACTCAATCGCTACGTGCTGGACATTGACCAGAAGGTCCGCCAGAAGACGCCGCTCGACGACATGCTGCGCGAGGTGGAGCGCGAGGCGCTGCGCACCGCGCTGCGCCAGAGCGATCAAGACACTGCGCGCGCGGCTGGCCTGCTGAACATCACTCCCGAATACCTGGGGAAGCGCATGGCCGAACTCTTGCCCCATGATAAGACCGCCTGACAGCTACTTACAGCGCGCCTTCCAGACGGCCAGCCGCCTGTACTGCCGCCAGGGTAGGGCCGCTAGCGCGCCAGCGGCAGTTTTCTCATGCGCCAGGCCCGCATGCCGCCAACCAGGTTGTAGACGCGCGTGTGGCCCGCCACCAGCGCGATCTCAGCAGCCCCCACGCTCCGCTGGCCCATTTCGCACACCAGGATCATCTCTCGATCCCTGGGGTAGTCGGCAATCGCTTTGCCAAACAGATAAATGCCATCCAGGGGAATCAATTCCGCTTCGGGGATATGCCCCTCAATCCACTCGTTTGGCTGGCGCACATCCACCACCAGCGCGCCCTGAGCAATCATCTCCTGCGCTTGCTCAGGCGTCACATTGGTGAAAGGCATACTCGTCTCGTCATCTTCTTCGTGAATCATGCTGCCCCATCCTCCTAGTCTGGCTCTGCGCCGGGCTGGTCTTCTATGGCCTGATCCTCTTTCTCTTGCTGTTCGAGAAAGAGCGTTCCGAAGACCGTCGGGCCAACGACATACTCATCACCGATGAAGCGCATCTCAATCAGCCCTTCTTCTTCCATATCCCGAAAATCATCAGTAATCAAGTGATACTGGCGCAGCATGCGACTGAGATCGCTTTCGGGCAGCTTTCCCCAATACTGAAGCTTGCGCAAGATCGCAACCTTCATCTCAGTATCATCATCTACAGCACGCATTGACTGTTTTGCCTCCATTCGTTGGCGATGTCGCGTGGGCGCGGTGGTTTCTTCTGCTACTCTAGCCGAGAGCAGCGGCAAAAGTCAAGGCAGCAGGAACAGGAGTTCCCACTGCCTTGCACAGATGCTTTCCCTGGCGCGCATCGTTCAAGCCAATGCGCTCTAGAAGCGAACTGAACACGCCGTCCTCAGCGTTGATCGCCCGCTAAAAGTCCGTTTCCCGGCTGCGATACTCCTCCGGCTGGTCAGTCTCAGGGTAGTCGCCCAAGCCGAAGCCCTGCGCCTGCCGCTGCTGGCCGCCAGGGCCACCGCCGGGCCTGCTGGCGCCTGGTCCCTGGCCCATACCTGGCTGGGCGCCATAGCTCTGGCCGCCCATCTGAGGCTGCTGCTTGCCCATACCCCCACCCTGGCTCATCGCCTGCTGGATGTTTCGGGCCGCCGTCTGCACATCAATATCCGCCGCCTGGGCCGCCGAGCGCATGTCTTTCATCGTAATGTTGCGATCATCGCCGTGATCATCGTTGACCTGACCACAGCCACAACTGACACACATCGTTCTTGCTCTCCTTTCAGAGAACTCGTCGCTTCATCCACGCGCCCGCTTTGAGGCGCGTGGAGAGATATTGCAACTTTCATTCCCCAACGTTAGAGCTTGAGCCAATCATAGGAAGCCGGCCTGGTCGGCCCATCAGCCGCAGCAGGAAGCGTGGCTTCAGCAGGCGCTTCCCCCGCGCCAGGCCGATAGGGCAGCGCCACCACCACCTCGTCACCCACCTGGACCGCATTTAACGGCAGCGCGCCATCCCAGAGGCGCTCCTGCTGCCGCTCGGTAAGGTCAGCCGCCGAGCTGTCCTCGGCTTCCGACTTGCTCCCTCCCTCAGCCTTGCTGGCAGAGTCCTTCTCCGGCGGATCGCCCTCAGCTTCATCTTCATGAGCGCCTTCGGCGGCTTCATCAGCGGGCGCGTCTTCGCTCTCCTCCTCCAGATCAAGCGCGTCATAGCGCCAATCGTCGGGCGGCGGCGTATAGATCAGCAGCTCACCCTGCGGCCCCAGGAACGGCTGCGGCGTCCGCTCAGGCGGCACGCGGTCAGAGATCGCCACGCAGCAGCGGCGCTCCACCAGAATCACGCGCAGCAATTCATAGACGGTATCGGCCCGCAGGACCACCAGGGAAGCAGGCTCGCTCGTCGCTTCAGCAGAAGCAAAAGGATCACGAATCTGGCGAGGCTTGCGCTCGCCCAGCACGGCAAAGCGCAGCCCTTCGCTCACCCCATCCTGAGCGCCCCGGTTAATCACCACCCAGCCATCTTCGTTCACATGAATCACCTGCCCGCGCAAGACCTGTGCTTCCATAACGCCGCTCACACTCCTTCTCAGCGAAAATCCACTTGCTCAGCGAAATCACCGCTTTCCACCACCTATCGGGGGGCCACTTGTAGCGCCGCCATCCTGGCGGCCCGTCGTCCGCCAGGGCGAGCGGTCGCCCTCCAATCCATCGTAGCGGCGGGCCAACGTTGAGCCGCCAGGTTGGCGGCGCTACAAGTGGCGTGCGCCCTCCAGGTCAACGTACCAGCAGGCCAGCGGTGAGCCGCCATCCTGGCGGCGCTACAAGTCAACCGCTTCCCATTGTCGCGGCCCAGTATACCACACAATAGCAGAGTTACGCATCTTATCGCTGGCCGCTTTCTGGTAGAAACCGGCCATACTCCTGTGCTACAATGATACTGGTCTCTATCGCTTTTGGTTATCGGAAACGCTTATGCAACATGCTGCGTCATCTCAAAGCGCGCCCGGCGATCCGGTAATTCGGCTCCCGCTGGGCGCGATGGTTGTCCTGGTGGGACCGGCGGGCAGCGGTAAATCCTCCTGGGCGGCGCGCCACTTTCTGCCGACACAGATCGTCTCGTCCGACGCCTGCCGGGGTATGCTGACCGACGACCAGACCGATCAAACGGCTTCGCGCGATGCCTTCCGCCTGCTCTACTTCATCCTGGGCGAGCGTCTGCGCCGGGGCTTGCTGACCGTCGTTGATTCAACGGCCCTCCAGCCCGCTATCCGCGCCGAACTCCTCAAGATTGCCGCGCAGCATAGCACCCCTCCGGTTGCCGTTGTCTTCGCGCTGCCGCAGGAAATCAACGAGCAGTGGAACGCCAGCCGGGCGTATTGCGTGCCTGCCGACGCGCTGGAGCGCCACCGCAAGAACCTGGACCTGAGTTTGCGCGCGCTGCCCACCGAAAACTTCAACACAATCTACACGCTGCATTCGCCAGAGGAACTGGCAAGCGCGCGCGTGGTAATCAGCGGCCTCGCCCCGGAGCGCAGCGCCCCGCCCTTCGACATCATCGGCGATGTTCACGGCTGCTACGACGAACTCGCCGCCCTCTTCGAGCGCCTGGGCTATCGCTGGCGCGAGGAGGAACAAGATTTCGTCCATCCTGAAGGACGCCTGCCCGTCTTTGTCGGCGATCTCGCCGACCGAGGCCCGGCCAGCCTGGCTGTCCTGACATTGGTGGAGGGCATGGCGGCGCGCGACGCGGCGCTGGTCGTGCAGGGCAACCACGATAACAAGCTGCTGCGCTGGCTGCTGGGGCGCAAGGTGCAGGTCAGATATGGGCTGTCAACCACCATCGCCGAGCTAGACGCGCAGCCCCAGGAAGAGCGCGACGCGCTGCGCCCCCGGCTCATCGCCCTGCTTCAGAACGCGCCAGGCTATCTCATCCTCGATGAAGGCCGCCTGGTGGTGACACACGCGGGCATCCGCGACGCAATGATCGGACAGTGGAGCCGGGCCATCCAGGCGTTCTGCCTGTATGGGGATGTCGCGGGGAGCGCCCCGGAAACTGGCCTGCCCATTCGCCTGGATTGGGCCGCCAATCGCCCCGACGAGCAGGCCACCAACGGCCCCCTCATCATCTATGGGCATAACGTGGTGGCTGAAGCGCGCGAGGTGCGCCGCACTATGAACATTGATACCGGCTGCGTCTTCGGCGGGCGTCTCACCGCGCTGCGCTATCCTGAAATGGATCTCGTCCAGGTTCCGGCAGCGCGAGATTACTATCACACCGGGAAAGACGAGGCGGGGGAAACGTCCCAGGAAGCCGCCTCATAAGCCTCCTGCGAATCTGGTATCACAGGTCCGGCTGCTGAAGGCGCTCCTGCAAATACCGGCCATACGCCTCACGATCAATCGTCAGCAGAGCCTGCGTGGCGTCTGGGAGCGGCTCTCTCCACAGCCACTCCACGCGCAGCCAGAACCCTGGCAGCGCCAGCGAGCGATAGATGCCGCTGGCGTCAGGAGCGATATGCTGGTAAAGGCCCGCCGCATCCAACTGGTAGAACTCGGCCTGTTCAAGCTGGGGATCAATCAGCCAGTATTCGGGGATACCGGCCTCTCGATACTCGTAAAACTTATCGCCCCGGTCACGGCCAGCACTTTCCGGCGAAACCACCTCAATGACCAGATCAGCAGGACCATCAAGATAGGTCTGCTTGAATCGGTCCAGATGGGCCTGCGCCACAAACAGCACATCCGGCTCACGCCCCGAACGCGCCAGCTTCATCTGAAATGGGCCATCAATAACTTCGCCCAGCGAATGAATCTCGCTAAAGGTCGAGAGAACCGCCACAAGGAAATTCACGATCCTCTGATGCCGAAGGCTTGCCGGACTGGTCATCACAATCGCTCCATTCACCCACTCCGCCAGGGTATCCTCATCGGCCCAATCGAGAAATTCTTCGTAAGTGATGTACAGTGGTCGGCGCTGCTCCTCGGAAGGGCGCGTCTCTGAACGTTGGGACATAGGGGCAGCCTCGCTCTAGCCTCTGCTGAGACACCTTCTCTTCTCCAGCCTATAAAGACAGTATACGCCGCTGATACGGGAGAAAGCCAGCGTCTTATCTCAGACTTTGATAGCGCCCGGCGGCAGCACCGCATGGATGCCGCAGACCCCATTCACGATCTGCGTCACGCGCAGATCGACGACCAGGCTCGCCAGCGCCAGCGCCTCCAGGCGTTCGAGCTGATAGTGCTCTCCCAGCAGATCGAGCATCGCCGCCAGCGCGATCATCGTGGCTTCGTTCAGGTCGGCATCGAAGCCAAAGGTCATCCAGCCAGCCGGAGTCCGGGCGCGCGGCGTCGTCAGATGCAGGTCTTCATGCAAGCGAAAGGTTAGATCAACGCGCTCCATCGGGCATTCAATGGCGGTGCCGGAAACCTCACCGTCGCCCTGGACCGCGTGTCCATCGCCCACCGAAAACAGCCCACCCGGCACGAGAATGGGCAGATAGAGCGCGCTGCCCGGCGTCAGTTCCTTGCAATCAATATTCCCGCCGCCGCCGCGCGGCGGCGCGGTGGAGTGCATCCCAGGCTCATCGGGCGGCATGCCCATCACGCCCATAAAGGGGCGCAGCGCGACAGTATGCCCGTACTGATCGCGCCCGATCAGCGCGTCAGGGTCAAGCGTCCAGATCAGCATGCCCTCGCGCTCGGCCACGCCCAGCCGCTCGTTCATCCGCTGGCGATGCTGCCCGCCAGCAGCGGTCCAGCCCCACGCGCCAGGGCGAATCGCGTCAATCTGCACCTCCAGCGTCATCCCCGGCTCTGCGCCACGTATGGCGACGGGTCCACAGAGCGCGTGACCTGTATCGCGTTCTTCGATGCGCGGCTCAAACTTGCGGCCCCGCGTGCCTGGGGCGGCGGGTGGCTCCAGACCCCAGCCAGCATCCAGCGTGCGAAAGCGCACCGTATCGCCAGAATCAATGGTCAGCACAGGTGGAAACTCGCGGGAAAACGTGCCATGCAGCGTTGCGCGCTCAGGCTCAATGCTATAGGTTGCCATCTGTCCTCTTTCTACTTAGACGCTCTTGTCGAATGCTCTTAGCTCTACCGCATCATACCTCTGATACTCTTTCTGCCACAAGCCCCGCGCCACCTGTAGCGCCGCCCCCTTCGGGAAGGGCCGCTTGGCCGCGCTGGGCGCGGCCATTCTCGCTCGGCTGCGCCTCGCTCGCGCGTCCCTCCTGGCGGCTCAACGCTGGCCCGCTGGCGCCGTGGCCTGGAGGGCGAACGCTCGCCCTGGCGCAGCGGTGGGCCGCCGGGACGGCGGCGGTACCCCAACAAGCCGCATGGAGAGATGGTCCATAGGCCACTCTCCCTGGCTATGATATACTCAGCACCAGGCTATGGACCACTTCACCATGCTCCAGAGGAGCAACCAGGAACCGACTATGCTGACGCTTGCCGATACGACGCTGCCATCAATTGGAGAGCAGATACTCGCCATCCTCAGCGCCATCTGGGGCGTGGCGGCGGCTGGCTGGCATGCCGTGCTGAGCGTCGTGCTGGCGGAGCCGGGCGGCTGGTGGAAAGGCGCGCTGCTGGTGGCCGCCCTGGCCTACGTTGAATGGCGGGTGCGCTACTCGCTGGGCGGCTGGGTCAACACCATCAAACGCCCCAGCGAACACGGCAGCGGCGCCTGGGTACTCCTGACCGCACCCGGCGTGGCCTGCCACGAACTGGGCCACGCCCTGATGACCCTGCTCTTTTTCCCGCTGGGCTATCGCGTGCGGCGCGTGGTGCTGTTCAATCCCGCGCTCAGCCGCGTGGCTGTGGCCGACGGGCGCTCTATGTCTGCTGTCGGCTATGTCGCTACCTCCGACCCGGCGCGTCCTGTGCCGCTTGTGCATGACGTGGTGCGAGTCCTCATCAGCCTGGCCCCGCTGCCCTTTGGTCTGGTCGCGCTGGCGCTGCTCTATAGCTGGCTCACCGGCCATACCCCCTGGCAGCCGGGCGGGCTACATCTCGGCGGGCATCCCTGGTGGCTGGACGCCCTGCTCATCTATCTGATTCTCTGCGTCATCGCCCACTGCTGGCCCAGCCGGGGCGATTTCATCAACACCAAACCGCACCTGCTGGGCCTGGGCATCACCATCATCGTCCTGGGCCTGGTTCTCTTCCTGCTGCGCGCCACACTTGCCGCGCCCTGGGCCGACATCACGGCCAGCGCCGCTCAGTTCGAGGGCAACATCGCCGCCGCCATCCTGCTCATGACCGTCATCGAGTTCGGCCTGCTGCTCCTGGTCAGCCGGGGCCGGGCCGTCTAAACCGCCGAAGCGACGGGGCGTGTGGTAGAATGTGAGAAGGAGGTAATAAAACGATGAACTACCCCCATGTGGAAGAGCGCAACGGCAATTTTTACGTACAGGGGAGCCGCGTGTCTCTTGAATCAATCATCACGGTCTGGCGCGAAGGACACAGCCCGGAAGAAATCCGCGACGCCTTTCCCACCCTGAACCTTGTGGAAGTCTATGCGGCCATTGCCTATTATCTCGATCACCAGGCAGAGATGGATAAGCTCTTCAGAGAACATGAGATCGAATACCAGGCGCAGCGCGCCGCAGCGGAAGCCGCTGACCCCGAAAGATATGCCAGGCTGCGCCAGCGCTTCGCCGAGGCACGCGAGCGCCTGCAAGCGTCTCCACAATCGTCAATACGATGAGTGAGCAAATCCGTTTTCAGGCCGACGAGGACTTCAACGACTGGATTGTCAAGGGGCTGTTGAGGCGAGAGCCACTGATCGATTTCGAGACCGTCCCTGAAGTTGACTTGAGAGGACTCCCAGACCCCGCGCTGATCGCTTTTGCCGCAGAACGGGGTCGGATTCTTGTGAGCCACGATCTCAGCACCATGCCAACCCACTTCGCTCACTTTCTTGAAGGCGGACACCATAGTCCAGGGTTGTTCTTGATTCGACAGACGCTGCCAATCTCCCAAGCGATTGAAGCCCTCTATCTGGTCTGGCAAGCCAGTACACCAGAAGAGTGGTTTGATCAGATGGAGTATCTGCCCCTATGAACCGCTCTTGTATATTGAGAGCATCACACTCTTTAACAACCTCTGGAGGGTCGCCCATGCGCGAGTTCTTGAATCCCCCCTGCCGCTCCTGCCGTATCGCTCGCATCACTATGTTGAGCGTCGGCCTGCTGGCTGTGCTGTTCCTGCTCGTCGGGTTCGTGCTGACGCGCTAGAGCCTGTTAGGGATTTCAGAGTGCATCTATTAACAATTTGCCCCTGCCGATTCGGCTGTGGATGCAAACAGAAGGTAGTCATAGACTGCTCTGGTCATCAGCCTTCTTGTTCCCATCGCTCAAGCGCCTCCCTGAGCCACTCGGGCGCCTTGTCCTTCTCCACGCCAAATCCCCCCTCTTGCGTATAGCGCCCAGCTTGCTTGAGCTGGTCTTGGAGCGCAGGGACGTGATTGGCAAGACGTTCAGCATCCGTAGTGCCTGGATCAACATCCCAGAGCCGCCAGCGTTTGCCGTCGGGCACGAACTGCGTTCCATATTTTTGCGGTTTGCCCTGATACATCAGCCAGCGATCCAGGGCAGCAGCGGCCAGCCAGCGGCTATCTTTGGAACCCATCGCTTGGGTGGCTCCCAGGTCCGCGGCCTTTCGCGCCAGTTCGTGGGCCTGCCAGATCTCTTCCAGCGTTTCTCCATGCTGGAAGACCAACGCCGCGTGAAAATAATCATCGGGTGCGCTCACCTCTCCCTGGGCCAGCAGTTCGCTCACGCGGCTCCGACGCTGCGCGTCACGTTCCCGCATCTGCCAATATTCAGGAGTATCAGGGCCGATATCACCTCGGGGTTCTGTCTGGTCGGCCACGAACAGGTCACGGAGTTCCTGGTTCATCACTCCCTCCTTTGCTCTTGCTCATGTGACCATTGTAGCACCACAGCGATATTCAGTCCCCAACAGGCGCCAGGCCCGTTCGCGCGGGTCAGGCTGTTTCGGCCTGATGTAGCAAGTCCCAGAATGCCTGATCGGCTAAGCGCACATAGTCATCGTGAGTCACCGTTCCACATCCTCCCTTGTCCGCCAGAGCCGTGAGCAGTTCGACCCCATCCTGGGAAAAGGACAGGCCATAGATGGTCCCAACAATGGCCGGACACGCCTGACCATCCGGCTGATGCGGCAGGGCATAGATGGCAGCAAATATCTTCTGCACGATGTCTTGATGCTCGATGGTCATGGCCGATGCCGTGGACGATGGATCGTTTGAGGCTGGCTCAGTTTTCATGTTCAGGGTATCGGGCCTGGCTTTCTCAGTCGGCGCGCCTGCCAGCGTCTGGTTCAGCAGGCTCCAGAATGCGTCATTGGCCTGGTGTAGTTCATACAAGGCTGATGGACCGCTGACGCAGCCGTTCTTATCAAGCACGGCTTGAAGGCGCTTTTGCCCTGCAAAGAAAAGCAGCACATGGCGCGGGCCAGTGAACTGCGGGCAGTTCGTGTTCTCCGGGAGTCTGGGCAGCGCGCGCAACGCGTCGTAGAGGTGCCTGGCCTGATCCGCTGAAGCAATCAGCGCCACCTCTGGCGGCTCCTGTGGTCCGCTAAGGCTCACCACTTCCGCTCTGTCTGGCCGAACCGGAGGAGTGGCCTCCGCAACGACCCGGTTGAGCAATTGCCAGAACGCCTCATCGGGCTGGTGAACATCCTCAGCGCCGAACGTCACGCTGGTGCAGCCGCCTCTATCGGCAACCGCCGTGACAACCACCTGCTCGCCTTCCAGAAAGGTCAGTTCATAATGCGGCCCGCCAATAGCCGGGCAAGCCTGGTTGTTGGGAGCTTTGGGCAGCGCCACCGCCTTGTTATAGACGTTCTGGACGGTAGCAGCGTTTTCTACCAGCAAGGTTTCTGGCGCGGGTTCAGTGACCTCAAAGACCTTAATCTGGAGTTTGGTAGGTCTGGCATCTGGAGACACTCCCGCGCTGCCCGCGCCAGGGCTGCATCCCACCAGCAGGAGCGCGCCTAAAAGAACCAGCAAAATCGCTGGCTTGCTCAACCTCATCTTCTTCTCCTTGTAGACCAGGATACGGAGTGCTGCTGAGAGAAAGACGCTCCTGGAGCAGCGTTTGTTCCCCATCTTGCCCCTCTTGCAGGAAGCATCTATACTAGAAGGGAAGAGACGCTTTGGGGGCCAATGTGAGTTGTCCCCTGGCTGACTCGCCGACGCGAACCAGCCGCAATCCAGTACGACTGCCTGGCATCAGCCACCATAAAGGAGTCCGAGCCATGATGTCACCTCAATGTGGTACCTGCGGCGCCTATTACACCGGCAACGAATCGTTCTGTTCGCGCTGCGGCGCGCCGCGCGTCGCCAACCCCTACCAGCAGAATCAATTTGCGCAGCCCGCGCAGCAGGCTGGCGGTGGAGGCTGGCTTCAGAACTACTACACACCCCAGCGCATCGTTCAGCGCGTGATTATTGGCCGCATCATCGGGCTGGCAGTGGCCGTTCTGATCGTTGGCGGCTGCATTGCCTGCGTCCTGCTGGGCGGCCTCGCATCCGTACTGGGTTCCCATTAAGCGAGGGCTTTGATGACGCCTGAGCCATACAGCGGACCCCGCTGTGGCAACTGCGGCGCCTATTTCAGCGCGGGCGAGGTGGTCTGCCCCGTCTGTGGGGCGCGCCGCTACGGCCCGGAAGCGCCAGTTGTAGGGCCGCTCGTTCAGCGCAGCTTCGGCCAGACCCTCCAGCGGTCGTTCTGGTGGGGCGTATCGGGCATCGGGCTGGCGCTCTGCCTGGTGTTGGGGATTGTCTTCGGCCTGCTCAATTTCGTTTTTCACCTAACCCCCATTCTGCATTAAGGAGGTTATAAGAGGTTCAGATGTCGCTGCCATCCATTCCACCGATGCGCATCATCTATTTCACCAGCCAGGGATCAGAAGCGACCAACGCCGTCGTGAGCTTGCTGGAACAGCTTGGGCAGCGCGTGCTGCTGGTAGTCACTACACCTGGCCCCGCTGCCCGGCGGACCGACGCCTATAAAGAGTTGGTCGCCAACATCCGCAGCGACCTGGATGTGCTGGTGACAAGCCATATGCGCCAGCTACCCGCGCTGCTGAAGGGGCTGGAGCCTGATCTGATCTTCGTGACCGGCTTCCCCTGGCGGCTGCCCCCGGACCTGCTGGCGCTGCCCCGCCTGGGCAGCGTGAACACGCATCCGGCGCTGCTGCCGCGCTATCGCGGCCCCAATCCGGTCTTCTGGCACTTCATGAACGGCGAAACCCAGGGCGGCCTGACCATGCACCGCATGGACGCCGAGTTCGATACCGGCCCCATTCTGGCGCAGCGGGCCTTCGAGATTACGCCGGATGATGATTTAGATAGCTTCTTTGTCAAACTCTTCACGGCGGGAGGCGAGATGATCGTGGAGGCGCTGACCAAAGTGGCCGCTAGCGACCCCGGCACGCCGCAGCCCACCGAAGGGGCGAGCTACGCGCCTCTTCCCACCGACACCGAACGCTGGCTGGATTGGAGCCGCAGCGCCGCGCAGCTTCGCAACCAGATTCGCGCCTGGGGTCAGGAGGGCGCAAAAGCGACTGTCGAAGGGCAAACGCTGGTGGCGCGGCGCGCCCGCGTGGTCAGCCTTTCGCCCGCGCTGGAACTGGCGCAGCCGGGCAAGCTGCTGGAAGAATCGCCGGAGGGCATCCTGATACGAGCCGGGCAAGATGCCCTGCTGATCGAAGACTACGAGGCGGTTAAATAGCGGTTATTTCTTTTTGTCTTTGGCGGGCAGGACGCCGCCCACCGCTTTGCGCCAGCCCTTCGCTTTGCTCAGCGCCAGAAAGAACGACCAGTCCAAGAGCGCGTACAGGCTGCGCTCGCGTTCGCCATCGCGGAACCTGATCACAAACGGCTCGCCGCCCGTCAGAATATGGCTGTGGCCGCCGCGCCCGCCAAGCGCCGCCAATCCGGCGTAATAGCGGTGATAGACGCGATCTACATGCGCCTGCACCGAAAGCATATTGGCAAAGGGGATAAATGCCAGCCCCTCGAAATCTAGCCCCTCTTCGGTCAGGCGCACGCGCCCGCTGTGGGAAAACAGCGCGCCCGGCGCAAGCTGCGCCAGAAACGCCTGCTGGATGAAGGCGGCATTGACGATCTCGTCGCTAAAGGCCGCGCTGTATTCGCTCTCAAGCTGGGGGGTGAAGATGGCCGGAAGGCCCGCCTCGCTCGCGCCGTCCTGTTCGGCCTCGCCCTCGCCTTCAGCCAGCACGATCAGCGTTCCCTCGTCTGACAGGCCCGGCTCATCGTTCTTCTGTCCGGCTTTCGCCTTGCGCTTCGCTTTCTTATCTTTCGACACGGCGCTTCTCCTCTCATAACAGAGTCGCTAGAGAAATGTTGCCCGATTTTCCAGCAGTATAGCATAGGCCCGTTGTCCCGTCGTCTCGCTCCCGTTGGTCGCTCGCGCGTCCCTTCCAGGCGGCTGGACGCTGGCCTGCTGGTACGTTGGCCCGAAGGGCGAACGCTCGCCCTGGCGAATCACTAGCCGCCTGGAAGGCGGCGCTACAAGTCTCCCCACACCCCGCAGCCCCCTGCCGCCAGGATGGCGGCGCTACAAGTCTCCCCACACCCCTCAGCCTCTGCCGCCTGGAAGGCGGCGCTACAGGCGGCTGACGCCTGCCGGTCACGGCTGCGGCGCGGCTGTGGGCGTCCTCTCGCGGAGGCTGCGCAGGCTGGCGACCAGCGTCACCACAAACCCCACGAACATCAGCCAGACGCCCACGCCCGGAAACAGCGCGGCGTCGGGGTTGGGGACATCGAAGCTCGCCAGGGCTTGAAAGAGCAGCTCGAACGCGGCCACTCCCAGGACCAGGTAGAGTAATCCAAGACCGGCGGCCCAGGGTTGCAGGACCGTCAGCCAGCGCGCTGACCTGCCGATGAGCTTCAGGAAACCACCCACCAGGATCGCCAGCGCGCTCAACAAGACCACCAGGGGCAGCAGCGTGATGATAATGAATCCAGGGGTAAAGAATATATCCTCCTGAATCGCCTGCGGCACAGCCAGGAAAAGCCGCCAGCCGCTCACCGTAAACTCTCCCTCTGGAGCGCCCGTCGCAAAGAACCAGGGGACAAAGAAGCCGATCAGCGCCAGCGCGCCCCCCACCACACTGACAATCGCCCAGGTGCGGGCAGATGATGATTGAGACATAGAAACCTCCACAGACCGCCGCTACAGGCTGGACGCTCAAAAGGGTCAGCGCCAGCCCTCCAACACAGTGGGGAGTTCGGCCAGGCGCGCGATGACCGCGTCGGGAGCAACCAGCGCCCGGGCCGGGTCTTCCTGGCGGAATTGATGCGTCAGGACGGCGCGCATGCCCAGCGCCTTTGGCCCCAGAACATCCTCGCGCAGCCGATCACCCACAAAGACCGCTGCCTCCGCTGGCACGTTCAGGCGCTCCAGCACCGTCTGATAGATGCGCGGGTGCGGCTTGCGCAGCCCCAACTCGCAGGAGAAGATGGATTCATCTACCAGTTGCAGCAGTTCCGATTCCCTGGCATGGCGGCGCACGACGCTGGGCAGCGAGCAATAGTTCGAGACCAGCCCCAGCTTCAACCCACGCGCCCGCAGCCCGGCCACGACCTCTTGCGCTTCGGGGGCGCGCTCGCGCAGCGCGTAGCCGACTTCTTCCTCCGCTAGAATGATCTCTTCCAGCAGCATATCATCAACGTTGATGCCCAGCGCCGCCAGGCTGCTGCGAAAGAGCAGGCCAGCGTCCAGTTCCTCGATGCGCTCCTCTTCATAGGAGCGGTTGAGGATTTGCCAGAAGCGTTCGCTGACGCCTTCTAGCAGGATATGCGCGGCAGGGACGCTCAGCGCGCCGTTCAGGATCGGCTTGCCTGCCTCGATCAGTTTTTCTCGAATCTGCTCATAGGCGGTCAGCAAGGCGTCCTGGACCGGGCCAAAGTGGGCCAGCGTATCACCGTAATCAAAGAGGATAGCCTGCACCGGAGGCTGGGGGGATGTATCGCTCATCTGTTCCTGATCCTGACGCTTTCTCTCTACCGCCCCACGCGCCAACATGCCCAAATGTCCTATACCGTTGACAACAAACAAAGCAATAGTGTAGTATTATCTCAGGCGTTCTTCCGATGGAGACGCCTGGCACATTTCCAGCCGATAACGGTTGACGCGCCTAGTGTAAAAAGCACTAACCGCGTCATACCCCAGTCCTGGCAGGACCAGAAGATGGGGCTGAGCTGATTGTACCATGTCTTGTTGTGGTTGCAATCTCCTGGCGGCCATTTTCTGGCAGGTTGGGTCGTTGTTTGCCGGTGGTGTGGGATGGGAGCCGTCGGGGTGAGCGCGCGCTCATCCTGGCGCTTCCCCTCTGCGCGCTGCGGCATACGGCGCGCCTGCGTGGGGATGGCCGCTTTCGTGTTTTGGCGATGTGCGCATCTGTCGTCACACGAAAAAAAGGAGTGAGAGACCCATGCGCGTATCGAAAGCCTGCTGGCTGTCGTTTGGAGACTGGCTGAAGGGGGGCGCGCCAGGCACGCTGCCCGCAACGCTGCGCCTGACCCTGGGGCCGGTCTGGCGGCTGGTCCCCCTGGCGCGCCAGAGCGGCGAGGCGGTCGGACCCTGGCTGCTGTCGTTACTGGAGGCCCGCCAGCGGGCAGGGCTGGCGCTGCCCGCCGACCGGGAACTGATCGAACACGACCTTCAGGCGCGCCCTCTGACGCTGGCCGAGGCCGGGCGCGAGCCGTCCTGGGCAGTGTGGCGGCTGCAAGCCGAACTGCTGCGGCTGGTGCGGCTGGTGGAAGCGCCCGTGAGCCTGCTTTATCGGTCAGGCTGGCCGCAGTGGGAAGTGCGCTACTGGGCGCTGGTAATTACCCTGGCGCGCATCACCCAGCTTTACGCGGTCCTGGCGCGCCAGCCGGGGGCTGATCCGGCAGAGCGGCTGCTGGCCTCAGCGGAACTGGTCTGGCAGCGGGCGCTGCAAGCCGAGCCGCTCGTCGCCTGAGCCGGGCTGGCAGATGCCACTTGCAGCGCCGTCACTTGTAGCGCCGCCTGGAAGGCGGCCAACGTTGAGCCAGAGCGAGCGTTCGCTCTCCAGGCCAGCGGACCAACAGGCCAGCGGTGAGCCGCCAAGATGGCGGCGCTACAAGTGGCGTTCGTCCTCCGGGTCAGCGGTGAGCCGCCAGGAGGGACGCGCTACAAGTGGCGTTCGCTCTCCAGGCTGCCGTACCGACAGGCTAGCGGTGAGCCGCCAGGCGCGGTTTTAACCGCCTGCGGGGTAGGGCCACTTGTAGCGCCACCTTCCAGGCGGCTAATCGTTGGGCCAGGGCGAGCGGCTCCGGCCAGCGCGAACGCTCGCTTAGGCCAGCGTTGAGCCGCCAAGATGGCGGCGCTACAAGTGGCGTTCGTCCTCCGGGTCAGCGGTGAGTCGCCAGGAGGGACGCGCGAGCGACCAACGGGAGCGAGAATGCCGAGGCATGGCAGCGGCCCGCGACCGAGCGCAGCGAGGGAGAATGCGGGAACCCAGTTCCCGCAAGGGCCGCTCCCCAAAGGGGCGGTCAAGCGGCTCTGGCGAAGCCCTTCCCGAAGGGGGGCGGCGCTCCAAGTGAGAGTGTCAATCGCTCTTATGCTTCGGCTGCCTGCGCCAGCAGCGTCTCCTCTGGAAACCAGCGCCCGCGCACCGCGCCGATCAGATACAGCGAGCCGGTGACGCAGAGGACGCCATCGGGGGGCGTTTCGGCCAGCGCCAGTTCGACGGCGCGCAGTGGGTCTGGCTCGGCCAGCACGCGGCTGGCGCTGCGGCGGGCAAGCGCGGCCAGACGCTCCGGCGCTTCAGAGTGCTTGCTGCCGGTGACGGGCGGCTTTGTGACGATGACGGATCGCGCGCCGGGGGCCAGCACATCCATCATCTCTTCGCTGGCTTTGTCTGCCAGAATGCCCAGCATCAGCACGCGAGGCATGCCAGGCGTGAGGGCGTCCAGCGACTCGCGCAGCGCCCGCGCCTTCTGCGCGTTGTGGGCGGCGTCCAGCAAGACCAGCGGATCGCGCTGGACGATCTCCAGCCGCCCCGGCAGCCAGGCTTGTCGCAGCCCGCGCTCATAGGCTTCCAGGGTGATAGGCCGCTCCAGCCGTCGCTCGCAGGCGCGCAGGGTCGCCACCGCCAGCGCCGCATTGGTAAGCTGGTGCGCGCCCAACAACCCCACCTGAAGCGTGGGCAATGCGCTCGCGCTCCCAGAGGCGTCTGTATAGTGCAAACGCCCGCCCGTCAGGTTAATGCCCTGGGAGGTGAACTGAAAATCGCGCCCCAACAGGGCCAGCGACGAGCCAGCATCCTGGGCGGCCTCGGCAATCAGCGCGGCTGGCCCTGGCTCGGTCACGCCGCTGATGGCTGGCGCGCCCTCTTTGATAATTCCCGCTTTTTCGCGGGCAATATCCTCCAGTGTCGGGCCAAGAAAGTCCATATGATCGTAGCCGACGCCGGTAATCACCGCCACCAGCGGATGCACGACATTGGTATCATCCAGCCGCCCGCCAACGCCTACCTCCACGACGGCAACATCCACGCGCGCCTGAGCAAAGGCCAGCAGCGCCAGCGCCACCAGGCTTTGCGTATAGGTGGGGGCATAGTCATGGCGCGCTGCCAGCGCGCGCGCCGCCGCCTGAATCTGTTCGACCAGTTCGACAAACGCGCCTGGATGAACCGGGCGGCCATCAATCACCACGCGCTCCAGCGGAAGCTGTACATGCGGCTTGGAATAGAGACCCACGCGCAGCCCGGCCTGGCGCAGCGTTTCGGCAATCATCGTTGCAGTGGACCCCTTGCCGCTGGTGCCGGTCACATGGACCGCGCGATAGCGGTCCTGCGGATTGCCCAGCAGGTCTATGAAGCGGCGCATCATCCCCAGCCGCTGCTCTGCCGCTTGAGGGCCATGCCCAAAGGGCGGCGCAACAGCCGCCGGATGAATCAGGGCATATAGGGACCGCACCGCTGCATCATACGGCTCTCTCCAGTTCATGCTCTTTCCTTCATAAGAATGCCTCACACAACCGACGGTTGGCCCCACCCCTGCCGCCTGGAAGGACGGCGCTACAACCCCACCCCTGCTCGTGCGGAGGGTGTGTGAGGCGCTCTAAGCAGGCGGTTAGGAATCATCCGCTGCCGGGGCGGTTTTGGGTTCCGGGCGAATCAGCAGGCGATCAACGCGCCGCCCATCCATATCAACCACCTCCACCACAAAACTTCCAACGCGCAGCGTCTCCCCCACCGTTGGGATATGTCCCAGGCGCGCCAGCACGAAGCCCGCCAGGCTGGCATACAGGCCGCGATCCTCTGCTGGGCGCGCGGGCAAGCCCACTTTCTCGCGTACCGTTTCGTAGGCGACTTTGCCATCCACCAGCCAGCTTCCATCTTCGCGCTGTACCATAGAAGACTCCTCTGGCACATCATACTCATCTTCGATCTCGCCCACCAATTCTTCCAGCACATCCTCCATCGTCAGCAAGCCGGTAATCTGTCCATATTCATCAACCACCAAGGCCAGATGCTCTCCCTTGCGCCGGAAGACCGTGAGCAGATCATCAATGTGTTGATGCTCTGGAACGAAAATGGGCGGATGGGCCAACTCGCGCAGACCAGGGGGCTGCGCCAGGGTCTGCGCCCGCAGCAAATCTTTGGCGAATACTATGCCAACCACAGCATCGAGCGTCCCCTGATAGACCGGCACGCGGGAGTAGCCAGAATCAATAAACTCCTGCACAGCGTCTTTGATCGGCACAGCGACATCGAGCGCGACAATATCCGCGCGCGGCGTCATGACGCCGCTTACCAGGCGATCAGTGAATTGAAAGACGCGGGTGATAAGCTGGGCCTCTCCTGGCTCGACTTCGCCGCTGGTCGTCGCTGCGCGGGCCAGATAGATGACATCCTCTTCCGTTACGGTCTGCTGTATGGCGCGTCCCTGGCCGAGCAGGCGAAGCACCACGTTCACGGAGACCGTCAACAGCACCACAAAAGGGCGGCCAATGCGCGCGATAGCGTTCATCACGGGGGCGGCGAACATGGCGATGCCTTCGGCATGCCGAAGCGCCAGCCGTTTCGGGGCCAGTTCGCCGATGACCAGCGTGAAATAGGTAATCAGCACCACCACAATCACCAATCCCAACGTTTGCGCGTAAGGGGCCAGCAGCGGAAACCCATTGAACCATTCGGCCAACGCCTGAGCGATCTCGGCGCCGCCAAAGGCCGAGGCAAAGGTGCCAATGAGTGTCATGCCGATCTGCACCGTCGCCAGAAAGCGATCAGGGTGTTCCGCCAGATCAAGCGCCTGCTTCGCCATCCGGCTGCCAGTATCCGCCCGCTGCTGGAGCCGACCACGCCGCGCCGAAACGATAGCGATCTCGGAGGCGGCGAAGAAGGCGTTAGCGAGCATCAAGACGAAAATGATCATGACTTCGACGCCAATAAAGCCGTTCATAGCTTTTTCACTCCTTGCTAGCGCCTCGTTTGCCGGGCGTCCCTGGGGGCGCATTTTCTTTCTCATTAAACCACAGGACCACGCGCGTGTCGCAGGGCCTGCCTTCTCGCTTCTTTCAGCGCAAAATACCCCCAGGGAAGCCAGGTGACTTCCCTGGGGGTGGATCATGGACGCCGCTCAGGCGGAGGGCCAGCCTTTTCCCGGCGTTCGCTGCACTGGCTCAGGCAATCCAAAAGTACCAGACGTTCAGAATAGCAGCGGCCTCCAACAGCACGACGAGCAGCAAGCCAAACAACCGCAGACCGCGACGCCGTTTTGGCTTCGGCTCCTCTTCTTCATCAGAGGATTTCGCTTTGGAGCGGCGGGCGCGTGGGCGGTCATCATCCGACGCATCCTCCGCCCTGGCATGCTTCGCCTTGCGCGCGTGTTTCTCGTCCGAGTCTTTGGTCATGGCCGACAGCATCATCGCTTCGGCCAGATTGGGGCCATCGTTGCCCTGCCCCATCATGGCCGCCATCAACAGCGGATTCGCATCATCGTCTTTTTTGTCGCTGTCGCCCTGCGCCAGCATGGCCGCCATCAGCAGCGCGCTGCTGCCCTTGCCCTTGTCGCCCGAATCATCGTCCCCCTCGCCAACCTGGAGCGGTCCGATTGGTCCTGGCGCCTGCCCGCGCTTCATCGCGCGCATCATCTTCATTTCCGGGTTATAGTACCCGGCCTGGCGCAGCGCGCGGCGCTTATAGTTGTTCACGGCGCGAAACGGCGCAAGCACCTTGTTGATGCCCAGCGCCTTCTTGGCGCGTTTCTTCCATTTTGTCACTCCCAGCAGTGTTTTCACGCTGGGCTTGCGATAGCGCATTTTTGCCATCACGGGCCTGCCTTTCGTCTATCGGCCTGTGTCACAATACCCTTCCCCTCCTCTATTATAGTATACGTACCGGCAATTAAAACGGGTTGCATCGGCTTTTTGGCCTGAAATGCCTCAGCAATTGTACCTAGTTTCAAGCTCTTGACTGGCAGACATCCTTCCCTGTATACTGGCGGCATGGATTCATGCCCGCTGCTCACTATTTCACTCTATTTCATCTTGAGGAGGGATGCCGATGAGTGCGCACTCCCTGTCGCTGCTGGATACGTCGTCTTCGCTGCGCGACACCCTGACATCGTTCTTTAATACCCTCTTTCAGCTTCCTGTGACCATCACGGCGCTGGTGCTGGCGCTGGTCTTCGCCATCCTGGGCTGGCTGATCGCGTATTTCATCCTGCGCCCCAAAGAAGTCTGCTCGATGGTCTGCTCTATCCACCTCTTGCTGACCATTGCGACGATTATCCTTGGGCTGGTCGGCGCGATTGGCCTGATTGACCATTACTTCCCAGGCCAGCTTATTACCGGCACAGGCATCGCTATGGTGGTCCTGACGATTCCCCTCTTGATTCTGGTGGAATCCTTCAATTATGTTGTGCTGAGCAATCAACATGCCAGAAGGCTCCGCGACCTGCGCACACCACAAGACCGCCGCCGCCGTCGGGGGGTTGTCTTCCTGACCCCGCTGGCAATCGGCGCGGTCTTGCTGGTCGTGGGGATCATCATCAGCGCCGCTGGCGTCACGCTGACGCAGATGACGCAGGTTATCATCCTGCTGCTGATCCTGTGGGCGCTGGTGCTGGCAGCCGAGTTTATTGCCCTGGCGCGAACACGTCGGCGCCGCCATCGTCTGGCCGCGACAGGCGCGGGGGCCACGCTGGACCGCGACGAAGTGGCCGCGCTGTGGGTGAGCGGCTTCAGCAGCTATCGCGTCGGGCGGGGCGAAACCGTCTTCACGTCCACACAGATGAGCGTGGAAGAGCGCGAAGCCGCCTGGGGCGCGTTCAGCGAGCGCGTCTTCATCACCGAAGAACTGCTGCTTGAAGAAGAAGGCGAACTCGATCTGGTTGAGGTGGAAGAGGCCGAAGTGCGCAGCTACGCCGCCGCAGGCGCGGGCGGCGCGGCCCTGGCGCTGCATGGGGGCCATCGCAGCCTGCGCCATCCAGCGCAGCATCGCGTTCGCAATCGCTGGGGTGGAGCCATCATCCTGCTGCTGATCGCCATCGTGGCTACTGTCTTCACCAGCCTTGCTGGCGTCACCGCTGCCGCAACGGCAGGCATCGCGCTGGCGTTCCTGGCGCCCGCTATCTTCCTGGTGATCTATCGCATCCGGCGGGATAATGAAGTGCGCTTCGTGACCGAAACGGCTCAGAAAGTCAGCACAACGCAGTTCGTTCCCGTCGCAGCCCAGGGAGGCGCTGCCGCCGCTGCTGCCGCGCCGCCCGCCGCGCCGCCATCCAGGCGGACCACCGGAACACAGCCAGCCGCTGCGCTGCACCCGGCGCGTCCGGTACCCGTGACTCCGCCAATCGCGGAGCCGCTGATTCTGCCGCGAGAAGAGCCGGAGCCGCCGACCCTGCCATCCGCCGAGGCCGCAGAGCCTGCCGGGGCCGCGCACGTCAACCCCGATATTGCCGATGATACCGTTGTTATCCGCAGCAGGGGCGGGGCCGCGCATACCAACCCCGACATCGCTGAAGATACTCTGCTGATCGCGCACCAGCCGACCAGCGAGGCGCCGGAGGCTCCGCCAGCGCCCAGGGCTTCCAGAAGCATCCGCATTACCGAGTTCCAGCATCATCTACACGGCGTCGAGTATCCGGCTACCCGCGCAGAACTGCTGGAGCAGGCGCGCAAGAACAACGCGCCGCCCAATATGATCGTGCGTCTGGAAGAGTTGGACCCAAATCATCAGTTTGTCAACGCGCGCGATGTGATGGTTGGTTATGCCAATCATCGCTTCCTCAGCGGCGTCAGCTACCCAGCTACCAGCGACCAACTGCTGGCGCATGCCCGCGCCACTAACGTCTCAAACAAGCTGGTTGCCTGGCTGGGTGGATTGAGCGAGCCGGTGACGTTCGCCAGCGTGACCGACGTGGTGCACGGCTATGAGGCGCACCACGAAGAGGATGAGGAGGACGACGAGGAAGAAGAGAAGAAGTAGGGCGGCGATAACCCAAATGGGCTATCTGCTAGACAAGGCCAGACTCCTTCTGTATAGTGGTTCCGATGGGACATCAAGTGGTGTTTCCCTCTTTCCTCGATTTTATTTCGACACCACTGTCGCTCCCAATCACAGAGTAAAAGGGGAGAAGTCACATGTTGAGAAAGATGGCTGTTAGGAGTAGGTGGGGGTCCGAGCGGGGCCAGGGATTGGTGGAATACTCGCTCATTATTGCCCTGGTGGCTATTGTGGTGATCGCTATCCTCGTTCTCATGGGTCCGCAAATTGGTCAAATCTTCAGCACCATCACCAACGGCCTCTAGCAGGTGAACTGAGCGTTCGGTAGATAGAAAGCCCGTAAGGGCAAGGAAGAACACGAGCGCAGTATGGGAGGGTCGGCTGCACGCTGGCCCTCCTATTATTCGCACCAGCGAGCGGATGAGCACAGGAAATGCGGCGCGCCCGGATCAGAAATACACGTAGGCAGCGGCGCAGCCCATGCTGAGAAGCAGCGCGGGAATGGCAGCAAGCAGCAGCCCGATGTTAGGGCCATGCCCCCCAATGCCAGAAAACCCCAGGCAGATTCCACCCACCCCAGCAAAGAGCATAATGCCCACCAGCGCGCCATAGCGATAGCGCGAGTGCCGTCGGCGCGCAGCGCGGCTTCTTCTTCGCCCAGGCCGTCTTTCCGGCGGGCGCGAGGGCCGCCGGGGGCGCATCCCTGGCTCCCAATCAGGCCCGGAGCGGGGGCCGGGCCATCCCTCACGCCCTGAACGCCCGGCATCAGGATAGCGTGGGCCACGCGGAGGGGGCATCCCTGGCTCGCGGGGGCCGCGTCGGGGGCGTCGCTCGGAGGTAGGGTCAGCATCGCCTCTCTCGCGTGGCGGACGCCTCCCAGGAAGTGACCCCTGGTCAGCAGGGCCGCGCGGAGGCCGCCTATCGGGCGCGCTCCCTGGGTCGCGTGACCAGCGTGGAGGGCGAGCGTCGAACCCCTCATCGAACTCAGGTGGCGGGCCGCCCGCATATTCACGCGGATCACGCGAAAATCCGTTCGGGTTGGAGGGCCGCCCCGGATTACGATCATATGGATTGCTCATACCATGAATGTTCCAGAAGTTTTTTTCAATAGATAAACTCAACAGCAGTGTCTGTATTATGCCACATTTGCTTGCGCGCGGCACGGTCTCTTTGCGATTATCTCTTGCGGCGCAGCAGCACTGCCCAGCAAACCGTCATGCAGGCCAGCAGCAGCGCCATGTCCAGCGGATGGCCGCCGGAGAACCCCAGGCTGTGCGTCACATCATCGGAGACGCCAATCACATAATCAATATAGACCTGTGGAAAGCGCAGGGGCGAGATCGCCACCCACGATGCCGACAATCCCTGGCGAATCAGCGCGTAATCGAAGAGGCCATACTGGGTGATTACAAACGCCAGCGCCGCGCCCACTGCCCCAAATGCTCCGATGATCCAGGGGCGTGTCTGTACGAGGGCGAACCGCGCGCCCAGCCCGGCCAGCAGCCCCACCAGGACGGCGAGATAGGGCAAATCAAGGCCGGTCACTGCCACCGCCACCACCCAGCCAGCGCCGCCCAATACCCCGCCAATCGCAGCGCCAAGGACCGCATTGGTCATCGCCGACAGACTCAGCGAGTCTGGTTCCCTCCAGCCCCAGTAAGCATTTTCATCGTCCCAGGTCGTCTCTGGACGCCACTCAGGCTGCTGGGGCGCAGGCTCGCGTTTCAAGCCGCGCAAGCTCTTGTCGCCCCTCCCCCCTTTCTGTGTGAGAGAGTCGGCGTCCGGCTGGTCAGCCATCGGCTCGTTTTCCCAGGCGGGAGGCGGGCCGCCGCGCTGGACAGCCCCGGAGGTTCTGCGAACTGGCGGCGCTCCGTAACGCGGGTCTGGCGGCTCATCCTCCCATCCCCGCTGTGGCTGGGGCTGCTGAAGAGGCCGCGATGGCGGTCTGTCTCCAGACCAGGGCTGCGGGGCGCTGCGACTATAGTCAGAGGCCGCGCGCTCATAATCAGGTGAGAGCGGTGGAAACGAACCGCTGCGCGAAGACAATGGCGCGCTGGGACCACGAAGCTGCGCGGGCGGCATAGCCGGATCATCCCATCCCGGTGGGGCAGCGTTCGGGTGGGACCGCCCGCCGGGCTGCGGGCTGCGCGGCGGATAGCTTCCGGCAGGAGGAAGCGGGCCGCTCTGGTTCCCAGCCGGGCGCATCGGCCCGCCCCGGTTCCCCATAGGCGGCAGTGGACCGCTCTGGTTTCCGGGGGGCCGCATTCCCCCTGACGGGCGCAGATCGGTCTGAGCGCCGTTGACGATAAATCCTGGCGGCGGCTGAAAAGCTCCTGGCGGCCCGGCTGGCGCTGGCGGCGGCGGTCCTCGTCTGGCTTGCTCCTGTGGCGCGCCGCAGCGTGGGCAACGCTCGGCCACATCTGGCAAACCGCAGTTCCAGCAACGTATCATTCTCCCCTGCCCCCGTTTCCCGCGATGGCGCGAATTTCTTCTTGCCTGCCTGCCTCCAACGCTTTTGGCAGGAAAACGCAGCCATTATACCAGACTCAAGAGCACCAGCGCCAGAGCGCCGCCACTTCAGGTTCAGGTTCTGCCAAAAAGCGGGGGCTACCCGTAGCGCCGCCATCTTGGCGGCCAACGATTCGCCCTGGCGAGCGTGCGCCCTCCGGTCCAACGTACCGGCAGGCCAGCGTTGAGCCGCCAGGATGGCGGCGCTACCAGTGGCGGCCCCTTCCAGCGCGAACGTACCAGCAGGCCAGCGTTGAGCCGCCAGGATGGCGGCGCTACAAGTGGCGCGCCCGATAGGTGGTGGAACCACCCCTTCAGCCTCCTGCTCGCGGGGGTTCTTCGCGGGGAAGGCGCACGACAAAGGTACTCCCTCGTCCCAGCCCTTCGCTCTCGACGCGAATGGTCCCTCCATGTGCTTCGATGATGGCGCGAGCGATATACAGACCTAACCCTAACCCCTGCACGCCCCGCACAGGGTCGGCCCGTGTGAAACGAGTAAAAATACGCTCCAGATCGCCCGAAGCAATCCCCTGGCCCTGATCGCGGATAGCTACCTCAACAAAGGGCGCGGGCGGCTGGTCTTCCAGGCCCGACACCACAATGGTCATGTCGCCACCAGCAGGGGAATATTTGATGGCATTGGCAACGAGATTACTAAATACTTGCTCCAGGCGGGTTTCGTCACCCTGCACAAAGAGGCCGGTTGCCGGAGCTTCCACCGTAATCTTATGGCGCTCCGTAGTCACTTGCTGCGCCTCGGTGACGCGCCGCAGCAGCGCGCCCAGCGGGGTTGTGCGCATCTTCAGATCGAACTTGCCGAGATCGGCGCGGGCGGCGTCGGTCAGTTCCTCGATCAGTCGCCCCAGGCGGTCTGCCTGCGCCTCAATTTTCTCGACCCACTGCATATCAGAGCGGCGCTCCACGCCATGCGGGGCTTGCTTTGTTCCCCGCCGCAGCAGTTGAGCAAACCCACGAATCGAAGTGAGCGGCCCCTTCAATTCATGCGCAGAGATCGCTAGAAACTCATCTTTTGCCCGGTCCAGCGCGCGCGCTTTGGTGACATCTACCAGCACCGCCACTGCTCCCACCACCGGAGCGCCCTCGCCGCGCGCCTTGATCGGCGACGCGCTCACATGCGCCTGCCACTCATCGCCGGTATCGGGCTGGCGCAGCGTCAACTGCACGTCATGCACCGTTTCCCCGCGCAGCGCCTGCATCAGCGGAAAGTCCTCCACCGCCAGCGGTTGCCCCGCCAGCGTTCGCACCTGGAAGTCAGTCACAAAGCGGCCCATATGATAGTGGCGCGAGAGCAGCCGCGCCCGCTCTATGCCGAGCATCCGCTTGCCAGCGAGATTCACCAGCAGCAGTATCCCTTGCTGGTTGCAGACCAGCACGCTGTCGTTCATCGCTTCCAACACCGAGCCGACATACTGGGTGCGCTGATCGGCCAGCCGCGCCATCAGCGCCAGTTCTGCGCGGGCCGCCTGCTCGCTGCTGGCCTGATGAAAGCTGAGCAGCGCGTATTCCAGTTTGCCCTGGGGATCAAGCAGCGGACGCCCACTAAAGACCAGCATCCGCTCGTGATTATCGGGGCCGCGATAGCGCACTTCGGTGTTGGTGAAACGCTCGCCGCGCAGCGCCTGAAACATGGGCCAATCCTCCAGCAGCAAGACCTCGCCCAGCGTGGTGCGCATCTCCACAGGCACGTAATCTTGCACGCGGGCCTGCCCGGCAAAAGAACCGGCGCCCGGCGGCCACCCCAACAGTTCACGCCCCCGCGCGTTCAGATGCGTGATGCGCCCAAACGGCGCAACCAGCAGCACCCCCTCGTCCAACTCTTGAATGATACGCTCGCGCTCGGCAGCGTACCCGGCCATCTCCTGGTAGCGCCTGCCTAGCTCGCGCCCCATCTCCACCTGCTCTGTCAGCCGGACATGATCAATTGCCAGGGCCAGATATTCGCCCAACTCGCTGAGCAGGAGTGTTTCGGTGGAGGTAAAGCCAGGGTCATCGCTGTGGCGACCTACCGCCAGCACCCCCAGCGAAACCCTGGGCGGCCTGGCCTGGTCGGTGTATTCACGAGCAAAGCCATCACTGCCAGGGGATCGCGCGCGCGCTGAATCAGGTGGGGCCAGGCCAAAGATAGGCACATACAGCCAGCGGCGCACCTGCTGGGCCTGCGCCCACTCTTGCAAGGCGGGCGGGTCCGCTTGCCTACTGGGTACAGCAGCCTGCTGAACCAGGGCGAGCATGGCCGGGCCATCAAGCGCCGCTGGCATACCCAGGCGGGTGTTATCCTGGCTCCACGAAGCGCCATAGAGGGCGCGGAGCGCGAGCGGCAGCCTGGCGGGCGCTTCACTGGAGTGGCTTTCTGATCTTCCCCGGCGGCGCGGCTCTGTCGCCCCATCGTGATAAGCGGGTTCGACCAGATAGAGCGCGCAGCAAGCGGCATCCAGACGACGCGCCGCGCGCTCAACCTGCTCGTGGAAGACAGAGGTTAAACGCCGGGTCGCTTCAGCCGCCAGATGTGGCGGTGCGCGGAGGCCCAAGGGATCGCCAGCCACAGCAAACACACCACCCACTGGAACTTGAGCATCGAAAGAAATGAGCATATCCGCCATACTCTGGCCCTCCTTCCAGCGCGGAAATGATTCCTCATACCAATGGGGGGAGTCCTGGCGCATCATGGCGCTCCTTTCTGATGAATCTTCTCACACCACCTCGCGGGCCATCGCTAAGAGTGGCTCCGCATCAAGCAGTGAGCAATGACAACAAGATTCCAGCAGATGTGATGCCACAAATGCAAAATAATCGACCCAGCAAATGATATAACTTACTGTCAATCAGGTCTATTTGCCCTTGACCAGAGGTCAGAGGCTATTTCGATAGGGAAATGTCTCTGGCGCGCCGCTCACAGTACGTCGCGTGGCCTGCGCGCCTCACATTCGCTCTGGATGAAGAAGCCTCTTGACAGATTAGAATATTTGTTCTATAATTTGGGCGAGGAATTGAGGCTCCTCCCCACTGGAAGGAGATGTCACCGATCCTCCGCTCTCTCGTGGCATCTCCTTCACCTTTCCTGAAGCTTCCACCGCCTGGGCAGCAGTACCGGCCAGCGACATCCCCGCATTCGCTTCGCGCCAGCAGCATAGGCTATGCAGCCCTGGAGGCGTTCTTGTTCTGCGCTCAATATCCTGGCAGCAAGGCCAGGAGCAAGTTTAGGACCAATTCCTCGCATCTTTGCCTGCAACTGGCGCAGAGCGGCCCATTTTGCACGAATTGCCGCCTGGAAGGGACACGCGAGCGAGGTGCAGCCGAGCGAGAATGGCCGCGCTGGGCGCGGCCAAGCGGCCCTTCCCGAAGGGGGGCGACGCTGCAAGGAACCTTGGCTCTCCCAACAGGACGCTGTATTTTTATTCCAGCCGCCCAGGCAGGCCAAAAGTACCCACCCTACGCGCGCGGCGCGCTTCCAGACGCAGGCGTCTTGCGCTGCATCAGCACGCGAAAGCCGCCCAGCCCGGATGGGTCCAGCAGGGCGCTGACCGCGTTACGCAGGCTATAGGCGCGCAGCAGATCGGCCTGGCCCTGGTCGGTGTGGCGAGCGGCGTCGGCTGCGCCGAAGCGGCGGGCGCGCAGCGCCTCCATCTCCTCGCGGATGCCCAGTCCCAGCAGGAATGCGCGCTGCGTGGTGAAGCGCGAGCGGCTCAGCCCGGCGCGGCGGCCCTCCTCAATCAGCGCGCTGAAGTTCACATGCGCCGTCATGTCCTGCTGGCCGGGCCGGGCCAGCGGTTCTTCGTTGATCGAATGGCGGTAATAGCACAGCAGCGTACCATGCCGCCGCGCGCGGGTATAGAGGCGGCGGGCCGTGTCGCCATAGTCAATCGTCAGCGCAAAGCCGCCGCGCGCCAGCCGCGCCGCCGTCGTTCGCATCCAGTGCAGCGCGCGCAGATTGATTTCGGCGCGCCAGCCATCGCCAAAGCGCCGCCAGGGAACAGCAAAGCGATCAAGATAGCCGGAAACGGCCTCGGAGGAGGGTTCATCCAGGCGTTCCACCAGCCGCCCTTCGCGCTCAACCACGTAGACTTCGAGCAAGCGCCCGCCGCGCGCCTCCACGCGATGCGCTGGAAAGGCGTCAATCAACTCATTGGAGAGGATGACATGCAGAGGCGAAGCAGGAGCCATCTCCGCAGGCTGCCCAATATCAGTTACCTGATAGCGCAGCGCCTCGGCCAGCAGAGGCAGGTGTTCCTGGGCAAACGCCCGTACCTGTTCGGCCAGCACGCCTTGCCCCGCGCCCTCCTCAAGCGCCACAAAGGGCGCGGGGCGCTTGAGGGTGTCCCACATCCAGGCAAGCTGGCGCGCGATGCACGCGCCAAAAAGCGGATGGAGATGGGCGCTGGTAAAAAAATCGCCGCTCCAGCCCACCTTTGGCGGGCCAGCGGTGTAGTAGCCGAACTGAGGATGATAGAGCGCCAGGTCCATATACTCGGCAAAGGTGATCGCCCCGGACGCGGCGATGCGCTCCCGAATGATCGCTTCTACAGGCGTAGATGCCTGCTGCATCCTGGCTCCCTCCCCGAATAGAAAGAATGGCTCCCTGGTTACTCGTCTTCTTTGTACTGAGGAGAAGAGAGGAGAACAGGGAGCATTACTACTATATGCTATCGAAGCAAACGATTCAAGTAGGCTTTCTTCGGTAGTTCCACCCAAGAGGAGGTGTTGGCAAGCGAGACGTGTCACTTGTAGCGCCGCCTTCCCAGGCGGCTCAACGTTGGCCTGCTGGGACGCTGGCCCCGAGGGCGAACGCGCGCCCTGGCGCAGCGGTGGCCGCCGAGACGGCGGCGCTACAAGTACAAGGCTCCGCTTCAGGCGGATGTGGTATCAGGCGCGCAGGCCCGGAACAGGCTGCGTGCTGAAGTGAATCGCGCCAGCATCTGTCGGAAGTTTGCCGCCAAAGCCCTGGAGCGCAAAGGTCACGTCTTGAATAATGCTTGAAAACTTGGCGAGCAAAAGGACTTTGGCAGCATCTGGTGTTTGCTCTACGATCTCCTCAGCCATCATGGCCTTGTCGTTGTCATCCAGTTGATACGCCCAGATACTGTTCGCATCCACCCGCAAGGTGGCTGTCTGTTGGACGGCATCCGTTGTTGCAAACACCGGAGTACTGGCGAGCATATCGCCAACCAGCCTGTATCCCACAAAATACTTGCTGCGTGTTTGCTGTTCCTGCGCGTGAACGACACCGGGGATAAAGTCGGCCTGGGCATAGAGAATCTGGTAGCAGGTAACGCTCACCTGCACCGTGACGGTCGTGGCCGCAGTGCTGATCTTATGATTAGGCCGGATGGTTGGGGTACACTCTGGTGTGGGCAGAGCCGCTTGATCATCTGGCTGCTTTTGCTGCGCGACGAGTTGGCTGAGCTGCTCCTGGGCGCTGGCTGTCAATTGGGGAATCAGTGGCTGAGCAAGTGTATCAATATCCGACTGCTGGACAATCGTTTGATCGAAGGCGTTATGTCCCCCGGTGAAGGTGCGGGGATTTTGCACGTGGGCCTGCCCAGTTGGGTTGTTACAGAGGACATCGGATTGTCGGCAGAACTGCACGGTAAAATTGATGTCATAGGCCGAGATATTTCCCCCGGAACCCGCCCGCTCTGCGTGAGCCGGGACGGTGATAGTAGCCCCTTCCCTGGCGGTGAAGCCGTCTATCACAATGTCTACTCCGCTCAGGCTGGCAACAGTACTCGCTCCAATAAGGTCTTCACTCGAACCGTTCAAGCTGATGTTCGAGATGACGACAGAACCCGTTGCCTTTGTTGCCGCGTGATGCGCTTTTCCGGTTGCCTTGCCGGTTCGCGTTTGCGCGGGCGTGGTATAGGTGATAGCCTGGCCGTGAATATCCCCATTCTGATTGGGCTGCGTGGAGACGGCCACAAACAAGGTCTGCTGGACATGGGTGCTTTTGGGAGTGACTGTGAGGGTCGCGCCAGAAGCCGGGAGGGACACATGCGCCACCCAGCCGCAGCAGGAAATGATCAACAGCGCGGCGAACACCCCAACCCAGGCGCCTTTAGGCACGCGGCTCCCCTTCTCCTTTGCGGCCCGCGCCCATCCTGGCAGCCAGGATGGGCGCGGCGGTGGCGCTCCCTGCACTGCCCGCAGAAACACGGCCTCAGCCTCGCTGGATTGGCTTTTCTGAAGCTGCTGATCGATCAGCGCAATCCGTTCCTGGCCCGCTTCCTGTTCAGGCAGAAGGATGTATGGGGTTTCCTGGTCCACGCCGCTCTCCAGGAGTGGGAACGAGGGGGCTGGTAATCGCTTGATCTGCTCGCACGCCTGCGCGAAGTCGTGCTTCTCCTTTAGCGAGCGCAGGTGAACAGCAGGCCAGACCGTCAGGAACAGTGGGGTCGCTGTGTCTTGGACGGGGTGTTCGACGAGGTAGGTCACGCTGGAAGCAAGTCGGGAAGTTTCCGCTAAGATCCGATAGGGGCCAATGAAATCGCCCGGAGCCATCATCTGGTATCCCTCCTTTTACCCCCACAAGGGGGTTATCCTTTCACCTGTGCTGTATGCTCTTCGCTATGCTCAGCAGTAGCAGAAGCATGGTAGCACAGCAGCCTTTCAGTTGCAAGCCTGCCTCTCCAGATGGGTCTAGCAAAAATGAGGTGTTGGCAAGCGAGGCATGGTACTTGTAGCGCCGCCTTCCCAGGCGGCCAACGTTGGCCTGCTGGGGCGCTGGCTCCAAGGGCGAACGCTCGCCCTGGCTCAGCGGTGGCCGCCAGGATGGCGGCGCTACAAGTGACGGTGGCCTGAAGGGCAAGCGTTCGCCCTGGCGCAGCGTTCGCCCTGGCGCAGCGGTGGCCGCCAGGATGGCGGCGCTACAAGTGACGCGCCTCGCCTGCCAACACTTCTTGTTTGGGGAAACTGGAATGCTCGCGCCTCTTGACAGCGCGGGTAAAAGACCGTATACTTGGCTCAGTATCCCACAGAGTTTGGCGCGTTGTCCGACGCGCCGCGCACCTTGACAGCATGAAACGGTACCATGTGACACGGCCAGTACTATAAACTGGCCGTGTCACTCACCCCACCCCTGAACTAGCCAGGAGATGCGGCTGGGGGCATTCTATCATCACTGGTAGAAGCCATCACTCAGCGGCCATCTCCTTTCGGCGGGGCGAACCGCTTCCCGGTTGGGCTGGAGGGAGCGTCAGCGACGCTTCCTCCCACGCCTCCGGCAAGTCTCACCCGCCCACCTTCAGGAGATGGCCGTTTCGTCTGCGGGGCGTTTTGCGCGCGATGCACAAAGGAGATGACTTATCATGAAGATTACCCCCGCCGATCTGGTCTTTTTCTGGTCTGCTGCCTGGTCCGTACCGCTGCGCTCGGCGTGCCGCTGGCTGACGCCCGACGCGCAAACCGCCGTCGCGCCCGATGCGATAGCGGCCCGCTGGCTCAAGCCGCTCTGCCTCCAGCGTTGGGTTGGTCAGGCGATTGGAGACCGCCTGGCCTGGATGCGCCAGCATCCCGAAGCCGCCGCCTATCGCTGCTGGCAGGAGTCCACCCCCTGCTGGACCGGGATGTCTGCTGTTTCTTATGACCGGCGCTGCCTGCGCGAACTGAGCGAAGCGGGTCTCCTTTCGCTCTGGGAGGTGGAGGTGGAGCGGCTGCTGCGCATTAGCGAAGCGCCGCCCGCGCTGGTGGGGGAAGACGACTGGGCGCGGGCGGCGCTGGGTGTCTGTGAGCATCTGAGTCAGTTGTACGCGGAACTCAAGCGCCGCGAGCAATCCAGGCGGGCGCGCTGGCGGCTGCGCGAGGCGCTGCGCGGCTATGTGCGCTGGGATTATCGCGCGGCGGCGTAGGCTCTGGCGGCAGGCGGGGGTTTTACCCCCGCCTACCCCGGATACTGTGGCGGCTGCTGGCCCGGATACTGCCCCGGATATTGAGGCGGCTGCTGATACGGCTGAGAACCTGGATACTGGCCCGGCTGCTGGTACGGCTGCGAGCCAGGGTACTGATATGGCTGCGAGCCAGGATACTGGCCCGGCTGCTGATAGCCGCCCATCGGCATGCCCGCCAGCGCAGGCTTCTTCAAGTAATTGAGGTAGAGGTAGATACCGCCAACAGCCAGCGTTGCCAGCACGCCCAGCCAGAAACCTGCCGACGGCCCGGCAGAGACCTTTACTGTCGTACCCGCGATGGTTTGGCTCCCCGTCTCATTTGGAAACGCGCCAAAGGCGGTGAACATAAAAATAACTTCAAGAAGCAGCGCCACGCCAGCGGCAATCAGCACAAACAACTGCACCTGCCTGGCGACCATCTTCCCCATTGCGCCCAAAATCGGCAGAACAATAAAGTCCAGGGAAGCCAGGATAACGAGCAGGATTAAAGGAAAGCTATAGGTTTCACTGGCGTTCCCAGGTTTCACGCTGCCAATGATGGCAAAGGCGTTATAGCTGTAGGTTTTATCAGTGACACTGCCGCAGAGCGAGCCATTGCACGTTGCGTTTACAGCAAACCAGGGAATAAAGAAAAAAATGAATAAGGCTACACCGCTAATCAAGCAGACCTGGCCGGTCAGCCCCAGTTTCTTCCAGAAGGCATTGAAGTCGAAGCCCGCGCCCGTCGGGGCAGGCGGCGGCCCGCTGTACTGCGAATAGGTTGGCGGCTGCGGCTGAGGATAGCCTTGTTGTGTGTAGCCCGATTGCTGCGGATATGGCTGTTGGGGATACCCTTGCTGCGTCGGATAGCCGCCCTGCGGTGGATACCCCTGCGGCGGGGGAACCTGCTGCGTCGGGTCGTAGGACATGATCGCTCTCCTTCAGAAGTAGTACACGATGAGGCCGTTGTATCTCTGGCGGCTCTTGTGTATTTGCGCAAGAAGCAGAAGATACGCCTGGTTTTCCCTGAAAGCAGGAAAACGCGCCTGGCTTGCCTGGCTTAGCGTACAGTCATTGTAACATGCGCTCTCATAGAACACAATGAGACAGCTCACATCTGGCGCGTGCTATACTGAGCTATCGCGGTTCCACCACCTATTGGGGGGGACGCCACTTGTAGCGCCGCCTTCCAGGCGGCCAGCGTTGAGCCGCCTGGAAGGCGGCGCTACAGGTACCACGCCTCGCTTGCCAACACCTCCTGTGTGGTGGAACCGGCTATCGCGCAGCGCAGGAGCAGGTTGGCCCATGTCCATCTCATCGAATCCCCCATCGTCGCCTCTTTCAGCGCCACCGGAGCGCCTGATGATCCTGGGCGTGCGCGCTGATCGGGTTGATATGGCCGGGGCGCTGGCTCGCATCGAGGCCATGATTGACCATCACCGCCAGCGCGGTGGTCCAGTCCAGCAGATCATCACCGTGAACCCCGAATTTGTCTGGGCGGCGCGCACATACCGCGCCTTCCGCGAGACGATCAATCAGGCCGCGCTCGTTCTGGCCGACGGCATGGGCGTCGTCTGGGCCTCGCGCATCCTGGGCCACCCCTGCCCGGAGCGCGTGACGGGTGTCGATCTGCTGCCCCGGCTGGCCGAACGCTGCGCCGGGCGTGGCTATCGCCTCTTTCTGCTGGGGGCTGCGCCAGGCGTGGCCGCAGAGGTCGCGCAGAATCTCCAGCGGCGCTTCCCTGATCTTCAGATCGCGGGAACCTATGCCGGATCGCCCGATCCAGCCGAGGCTGAAGAGATGTTGGGTCTGATTCGCCCCGCCCGGCCCGATGTCCTCACCGTCGCTTACGGCGCGCCCAAACAAGACCTCTGGATTCACCAGCACGCCCAGGCGCTGGGCGAGGCGGGCGTGGGCGTCGCCATCGGCGTCGGCGGCGCGTATGACTTCATCGCCGGGCGCGTGGCGCGCGCGCCCGGCTGGATGCAGCGCGCCGGACTGGAGTGGGTCTTCCGGCTGCTGCGCCAGCCCCGCCGCGCCTGGCGCATGCGCGTTCTCTTCCCAATGGGCGCGCTCGTCCTGATGCAGCGATGGCGCGGGGAAAACAGCAATAGCCCTTGACTCCCTGCTCACAGCTATGTTAGCATGTAAGAAAGTTGGAAATTCACACAAAGAAGGGTGAAATACAAGTGGCCGAAAAAGTGCAAGAGCCAAAGCTCACCCGAATCAGGGAGAAAGGTCAAATCACCCTTCCTGCTGAAATACGCCGCAAATATAATCTGAAGGAAGGTGATCTGGTTGGCTTTCAGGAAACGCCAGAGGGCATCCTTATCAGCCCAAAGGCAGTTATTGCAGCAAAGCTGCTGGACGAGATAGGGGCAAAACTCCGAGAATCCGGTATCACCCTTGAAGAGATGCTTGAATCAGGGCGCAAAATACGAGGCGAATTGCTCAAAGAGATGTATGGTATGGACTCGGCAGAAGATGCTTAAAGTGTTTGTTGATAGCAGTGTGTATCGAATAGCCCTTCTCGGCTGTTTGTCTTCCCATGAGCTGATCTATTCGTTACACTTAGAGAGGAGTACGCGCGCTGCCCTTCATCCAGGGACCGCAGGCGCGGCGCGATTGACAGACGGCGAGCGGCGCATCAGGCCATTGCCTGGTTTCTGCGCGAACATGGAGGGAATACACGTTGAGAACAAAGCAGCGGCTTGCGCTCATCCTGGCGCTGGCGCTGATGGCTTGCGGATTGGTGGGCGGCTTTAGCGCCTGGACCCTTGGCCTCACTATTATTCAGCCGGTTGGCCGACCAGGTTTGCCATCGGTCCTGTTCGTCATCCAACCGGGCGAATCTACCGCTCAGATTGGCGATGATCTCGTGGCGAAAAAGATCATCAGCAACGCTCTCGCCTTTCGCCTCTGGGCGCGCTATAAAGGGCTGGACCATCAGCTTCAGGCAGGCGCGTATCAAATCTCCGCCTCGATGACCATTCCAGAGATCGTGGCGATCTTCCTGACGAGCAAGCCGGTTGAACAGCTAGTCACAATACCGGAAGGAGACCGTATCTGGCAGATTGCCGACCACTTTGCCGCCGAGCCGATCCTCCAGAAGTTCAAGAGCGACGAGTTTATCCATATCGCGCAAACAGGCGCTTACACCGATGACACCGGCAAAAGCGTTGCGCTGGCCTCAGAATACTGGTTCTTGAATCATGGCAAGCAGGCAGGAAAAGCTCCTGATTTTGCGCTGGAGGGCTATCTCTTCGCGGATAGCTATCTGGTGGCCCAGGAGACGACGGCTGCCGATGTTGTTCACAAGATGCTGGACAACTTGAGCGAGCATCTCTGTCCCAGCCCCGAAGGCAAGCCCGACGCCTACCTGAACAATGAGCAGCAGTGCGAGGCGCACCCGGCGAAAGACCCGACCACGCACCAGAGCATTTTCGATCTGCTCAAGAAGAACTACAGCGATGCCGACGGCAAGAGCATGGCTGATAAGCTCTTTCACGCCCTGACCCTGGCCTCTATCGTGGAGCGCGAAGCCCGCACAGACGAAGACCGCCGGGGTATCGCCTCGGTCTACCATAACCGCTATCTGATCAGCAAAGGCGAACGCAAGACCAACGAGAGCGGAGTGGACCACTTGCAAGCCGACCCGACGCTGCAATACGCGCTGGGGACTCCCAAGAAACCCTGGCCGCAGTTGGATCGGGCGGGCAAGGAGTATAAACTGGGCGCGTATGATACCTACCAGAATCCAGGGCTGCCGCCGGGGCCGATCTGTAGCCCAGGAGCCGACGCGCTCACCCAGGCCATCAATCCACAAAACTCGCCCTATCTCTACTTCATCACCGGGAAAGACGGCAAGACCCACTACGCCAGCACCTTTGCCGAACACCTGCAAAACATCAATAAATACGGCATAGGGTGAATACCTTCTCTCGCGTGTCCTGGCTCGGAGCGTGCAGGCGCCTCCGGGCCATGTTGTGCTGCGTGTACCGCCGCCGTCCCTGGCGGCGAGACGCTCGAAAGCCGCAACGCTCGCCCTCCAGGCTAACATATCGGCAGGCCAGCGTTGCGCCAGCACGGAGGCTGCTCTCTGAGGCGCCGCGTCTCAATGGCCCAACGGTTCGCCGCCAGGGACGGCGGCGGTACAGGCAGAAGGTCTCTGTGCATCTCCCCTGCTAGAGTCGCTAATTAGCAGCAAAACATGATACACTCTTTTACGCGCGCTTTTACCGGCGCTTTCGTTATTGGCGCTTTGCCTCGTGCGTTCTAAATGAAGAATCTTGAGACGGAACTTTGGAAGCATCTTTCTATAAGGTTGTGGCCCTTGAACTCAATGGATATAGCTACCCTGACTCAGATCATCGCCCGCTTTGCCGACAAGAAAGTGCTGGTCGTGGGCGATATGGTGCTTGATGAATATATCATCGGCACGCCCACGCGCATCTCCCGCGAGGCTCCTGTCCTGATACTGGAGCAGCGCGAACAATTCACCGTTCCTGGCGGAGCCATCAACCCAGGCATCAACGCCCGCACGTTGGGCGCTGATGTCTATTTGAGCGGGCTGGTGGGCAACGATCTGCCCGGCGCGCGGCTGCGGGCCAAACTGGACGAGTTCAGCATTCACTGCGAGGGATTGTGCAGCGAGGCTAGCCGCCCCACCTCCACCAAAACACGCATCCTGGCCGGAAGCAGCCAGCTTGTCCAGCAGCAGATCGTGCGCGTTGATGTGTTCGATGGCTCGCGGCTGGGCGACGGCTCGCAGGCGGAGATGCTTGCCTATATCGAGCAGACCCTGCCGCAGATGGACGCCATCATTATCTCCGACTATGAAAACTGCGTGATCAGCCCGGCTATTATCGAAACCTGTGTCTCGCTGGCGCGCCAGCACGACAAGATTATTACCGTTGATTCGCACGACGACCTCTTTCGCTTCCGGGGCGTCACCAGCGTCACGCCCAACCAGCCCGAAGCCGAGGCCACCCTCAAAACTGCCATTACCGATCTCGCCAGCCTGGAGGCTGCGGGCCAGCAGTTGCTCGCGGGTATGCAGGCGCAGGGCGTCTTGATTACACGGGGCAGCGAAGGCATGAGCCTCTTTGAGCCTGGCAAGCCGCCGCTGCACCTGCCCGCCATCAATCTCACCGAGGTGCGCGATACGACCGGCGCGGGCGATACCGTCACCGCCACTTTCACTCTGGCCCTGGCGGCGGGCGCTGACATGGCCCAGGCCACCATACTTGCCAATATCGCGGCGAGTCTGGTCGTGCGTCGGCTGGGCTGCGCCAGCAATACGCCAGAAGAACTGATACGCGGGGTGGAAGACGCGCTGAGAGCGGAGAGCTAAGCCGATGGCCGCTATCTCTCATCCAGCAGCGAACATCTACGCGCGCGGCGAACTCGCCGCCCTCCTGCGCGAGCGCCAGGCGGCGGGGGCCGTCGTCGTCTTCACCAACGGCTGCTTCGACCTGCTGCACCTGGGCCATATACGCTATCTCCAGGCGGCCCACGCGCTGGGCGACCTGCTGGTCGTGGGCGTCAACAGCGACGCCTCCGCCCGCGCGCTCAAAGGGCCGGGCCGCCCGCTGACGCCGCAGCAGGAACGCGCCGAAGTGCTGGCCGCGCTGGCCTGCGTGGACTACGTGACCATCTTCGAGGAAGCGACGGCGGTGGCGCTGGTCGAGGCGCTGCGCCCGGATGTCTATGTGAAAGGCGGTGATTACGCCGCATCCGGCGCAGCAGACCAAGGCGCGGCCATCAATTACACGAAACTGCCGGAAGCCGCGCCGGTGCTGGCCTATGGCGGGCAGGTGCGCCTGCTCCCCTATCTGCCCGAACACTCAACGACGGCGCTGATCGAGCGCATCCTTCAGCGCGGCCAGCATCAGGCGGAGGGCTAAGTGGGCATGGAGCGCGACCTCATCGCTGCCAACAACGCTGAACCAGAGCAGGTGATTGAAACCACGCCAGATGGGCAGGCGGTTGCAACCGCCAGCCATCGCCGTCTGGTCACAGCAGCCACGTTGATCATGATCGGCAACCTGATCAGCAGCCTGCTGGGCATGGCGCGCTTGCAAGTCATCAGTGGCCTGTTTGGGCAGGGCCAGGAAACCGGCGCGTTCTTTGCCGCGCTCAAAATCCCGCAGCAATTTTATGACCTGCTCATCGGCGGGGCCATTAGCGGCGCGCTGATCCCCACCTTCGTTGATCACAGCGCGCCCGACCAGCGCCGCGAACTCTGGCGCATCTTCAGCACCATTATCAACCTCGTCGCCATCGTCACCGGCGTCGTCACGGCGCTGCTGATACTGCTGGCTCCGCTGTACCTGATTCCGCTGGTGAACTATCAGGGGGAAACGTTCACCCTCACCGTCAACCTGACGCGCCTGATCCTACCCAGCCTCTTTATCCTGGGACTCTTCGCCGTTGGCTCTGCGCTGCTCTACGCGCTGCGCTCGGTGGTCTTCGCCTCCTGGGCCAATGGCCTCTATCACGTCGGCATCATCCTGGGCGCGGCCATCGGCGTCGTCATCCTGGGCCAGCACTATGGCATTTATGGCGCGGCGGCGGGCGTATTGCTGGGCGCGCTGGGCGAGGTCGCGCTGATTGGCATCGGGCTGGCGCGCCAGGGCATCCGCTATCGCTTCGCGCTGGACCTCAAGCATCCAGCGGTGCGCCAGATCATGCGCTTGTACGCGCCTGTCGCGTTGGGGCTGGTCATCACCGTCCTGGGCCAGCAGATCGATCTCCGTCTGGCAACCGGAACCGGCCCACAAAACCTCAGCGCCCTCGCCTCGGCCTCCGCGCTCATCGGTTTCCCAACAGGGCTGGTGGCCGCCGCGCTCAGCTTTGCCATTCTGCCATCGCTCACCGCCCACGCTACTGAAGGCAACCACGAGGAGTTCAAGCGCACGCTGCGCCTGGGCATCAAGCTGGGCCTGCTGCTGATGATTCCGGCAATGGTCGGGCTAGATGTCCTGCGCCTGCCGATTGTCGCCATCATCCTGCGTCACGGCGCGTTTACCCTTGCCGACGTTGACCGCACCGGCCTGGCCCTGCTCAACTACTCCTATCAACTGCCCTTCCTGGTCCTCGATCAACTGCTCATCGCCGCCTTTTACGCCCGCAAGAACACGCTCACGCCCGTTCTGGTTGGCATCCTCGTCTGGGGCTTCTATCTGCTCATCGCCCTGCCGCTGGTTGGCACAATCGGCATGCCCGCGCTGGCCTTCGCGCAGTCCGTCCAGAACAGCGCGCACGCGCTCATCCTGCTTTTCCTGCTGCGCCGGGCCATCGGCCCGCTGGCGGGCGAAGGGCTGCTGGCCGCGCTCGGCAAAATCTGCCTGGCCGCGCTCATCATGGGCGCAGTCTGCTGGGGTCTGCTGAGCCTGGTCAGTCCACTCCCTCTCTTCAGTTTGCAGCATTTTTCCGGGCAGGCGCTGACCGTCGCTGTTACCGCTGGGGGCGGCGCGCTGGCCTACGGCGCACTGGCGCACTTCTTCGGCCTGGAAGAAGTGCGCCTGCTGGGCGGCATTGTGCGCCGCCGACTGGGACGAGAGCGACAGTCCGCTAATCGTCGTTGAGCCGCAGCGTCTGGCTGATTGACGGCCTGGAGGCCACGCGCGCCATCATGCCAATCGCCACCGCACAGATCACCACCAGCGCCACGAAGATGATTACCAACGAGAGCGGTATCACCATCTGCGTAGACAGCACATGCTGGATGGCAAAGAACTCCCCGCTGCTGGTGTCGCTCGTGTAATCAGGAAGACCGGTAAAGATCAGCGCGGGAACAATGGTCGCCGCCAGCAGCGCGCCAAAGAACGCCCCCAGGGCGATGGCCGTCGAATAGACAATGGTTTGCTCCCAGGTCAGCACCCTGGCGATCTGGCGCGGCGCGCTGCCCAGGGCGCGCAGCAGCGCGAAGTTAATCAGCCGCGCCCGCGCGCTCAGCCAGGAAGCAATCAGGTTGCCCACCAGCGCCAGCAGGACCGTCGTGGCCGTCCCCAGCGCCAGGACATTGATCAGGGCTATATAGAGTGGGTCTTTCTCCAGACCCGCGATCATGGCGCGGCGATCATTGATGGACTGGAGGGCTAACGGCCCCTGGCTGAGCGCCTTGCGAACCTTTGCCAGCAAGGCCGGGTCATCGCTGGTGCGCAGCCAGAGGTAATTGGGGGTGATGCCGGTCCCAGAGTCGCTTTGCAAAGCAGGGGCCATCGTCTGGTAATCGGTCAGAATCCCCCCAGGGACCGTAAAATCGCTGGACGGGCCAGAGACCAGGCTATCATTGATGGTGGGGATATGCTCGACCTCAGCAATCGCCTCAAACACGACATTCGTATTGGCAATATTCAAGACGAAAGGCGCTCCAACGCTCAGATTGAGCGTCTTCCAGGCCAGCGCATCAACAATAGCGGGAACCGGGTCCGCCTGTACCAGGGTTGTTGGCCGCCGCTTGGCGACTAGCTGATTCATCAGCGAGGACAAGGACTGGCTGGAATCCTCATCGGTCCAGATAGCCGTCTGAGCAAACGTGCTGGCGTCCACCGCGCGCACCCGGATCGGGAACGTTTGCGACGTTTGCTCCAGGGACGCATCACCCGCGTAGCCCAGGGTCGCCGAGAGCACCCCCGGAATCTTCCGATACGGGATAGCCTGTTTCCCTACCGGATCAGAGAAGTTCTGGCTCAGCACCGGCCCGCTGAAGTCGGCTCCGGTCTCATAAGCGGCTATCTTCTGGATATGCGACGACTCCGAAGCGATGAAGACCAGCGCGAAGCTGGCAAAACTGCTCGCCAGCGCCAGCAGCAGGATCATCCGCACCGCCTGGCGCGGGGCGCGAGCCATCTGCGCCATCGCCAGCATGGGCGCTGCCCCGGCGCGGCGGCTGGCGATGCGGGAGAACAGCCGCAGCAGCGTTGGGAAGAAGCGCAGGAACAGCAGAATGCCCGCAATCACCAGGAAGATCGGGGCCACCAGCGCCAGCGGCGCTGAAATCACCAGGCTGGACTCTGCATCCAGCACCCCGGAATGGGTGATGTAGAGCGAGAAGGCGAAGCCGGTCAGCGCGACAATCACCGCTGCCATATCCAGATACACCCGCTGCCAGAGGGGGCGGCGCGTCGCGCGGGCCGATTCGCGGCGCATCTCCAGCACGTCGCGGCTGGCCGACCCTCTGATGGCAAACAGCATGGCAAGCACAGCGGCGAACGCTGCTGCCAACGCGAACCAGCCCACGCGCAGCGCCACCGGCAGCGGATCCCCAGAGATGATATTGAGCGCCTGCTGGTCGGTTGGAGAGAGGGTTTGCTGAACCAGCGCGCGAGCGGCGAGGATCGCCAGCAGCGGCCCGGCGATAAAGGCGATCAGCGCCAGGCCCACGCTCTGGAAGGCAAACGAGCCAAACACCTGCCGACGTTTGGCCCCCCGGCTGCGCAGCAGCGCGATGACCTCCGCCTGGCGCTCAATCAGTAAGCCGGCCATCATGCCTACGAAGAAGAGAATCAGGCCGACCACCTGGAACAGCAGGATCGTTACCGGGACGTTGACCACCGAGATGCGCGCCTGGAAACGCTCCAGCGTACTCGAACCATGCGCGTCCGGCAGGGCAAGGCCAAAAATTTGAGGGTCTCTGAAGATGCTGGAGCTAGAAATGTTGCCGCTTCCAATTTGCCGCTGGGCCGCCTGGAGCCGACTCACCAGATCATCCAATTGAGAAATATCGATCTGCGCGGGGTTCAGATGGTAATACCAGATCAGTGCGACCGTCTCCCCTGCCTCGAAGGGGGGAGTCGTCGGCGACTTCAGCTCAACCGCAGCCTGGTGCAGCGCAGCCAGGTACGAGTCGTTGGACATGAGCGCCGAAAAGTTGGTCGGGGGAGGCCCGCCAGGGCCAGGTTCCGGCGGCTCAAAGTTCTGCCCATGCCAGAACGGATCATTGGAGATCACGGCCATGATCCCCACAATATGCATGGGGATTTCCACCTGGCTTGGGTTGACGGGGCCAAAGAAAAATTGACTTAATGTCAGCGTCGAGCCGACATCCATCTTCAGATATTTGGCAGTTGGCTCGCTGATCGCAATTTCCAGCGTGTCGCTGAGGGGGAGCGGCAGCCGTCCACGCAGTATACGCACATGTTGAGCGGCATCCTGCATGGACGCGCCGGTCAGCCCCATGCTATCTCCGTAAATGCTGGCTGGCGCGTCCAGAGGAAGCTGCTGCGTTTTGATAAAAAAATTGGTCTTTTTTTGCAGATAGACGCCTAATTGCTGCTGCATGACGCGATTCACTTCCTGATCTGCCCGCGCAACAATATCTGAGGAAAGGAAAAGGGTAGAGAACTGTAACCCGATCTCAGAGGATTGAGGGGTAGCATTGAGGACACCTCGCAGTCCGGCAGTCAGAGAGACCGCTGAGTACAGCGGTACGGTACACACCAGTACCACCGCTGCCAGGATACCCACGCCTGCCAGCAGCAGCAAGCGCCAGGTCTGACGCACACGCCAGACTGCAAGGGTAATCGTGGAGGGAACAGCGGATCGGCTCTGTTGACGTGGGGGCGAAGCGGTGGATTGGGCCATCATAGTCTCCTGGTGAAAAGTCTGATAATTGGCTGGGGGAAGAAAACCCGTAGACAATTGGGCTGGCGATAACGCTCATTAGTATATACGCCTGAAGACGCCCGCGTATCTCATAGCGCGCTTTTTGCCCGCCTCGGGAAGCCTGAAATCCCCTGCCGCGCGGCTGCGGGAGTCAGTGCGCGGCGATGCCATACAAGACGGCATCCACAAGCTTTTCGGCCAGATCGGGTGATGGCGTGGGAGTTGGCAGAATGCTGGTAAAGAGCGCCTGAAAGAAAAAAGGGCCTGCCATGAGGCTGGTGATGAGCGCGGGGTCAATATCCTGGCGCAGTTCACCGCGCGCTTTGGCACGCTCGATCATCTGATAAATTGCTTGAAAACGAGGGGTGACGTGGCGCGCCACGAAGACCTGGAAGACTTCAGGGTTGCTTTTCACCTCACCCATCGCTTTGAACAAGAGCTGTTCTACCAGTGTGGTTCTCAGTTGGAACGCGCCCCGCATCATCGCCAGCATATCGTCACGGAAGCTGCCCGTGTCAATCACGGGTACTTCGGCGTGGATGACGCTGATAGCCTCCAGCACGAGTTCTGTCTTGGAAGGCCAGCGCCGATAGATCGTCGTCTTGCCCACGCGAGCGCGGGCCGCCACCGCCTCGATGCTCAGCGCCTCGAAGCCAACCTCTGCCAGTTCTTCCAGCGTGGCCCTGAGAATAGCCTGGTTAGCCTGGGCGCTGCGAGGACGCCCAGGCTTGCGCGATATGCCATCAGAAATGCCTGGCATGAAATATTCGCCTCCTCTGCTCGTGTTTTCAGTCTAGGCGACAGATTGTTCATCTGTCAAATCCGCCTGCTTTTGCTTCCCCAGCGCCCACGCGCCATGACGATACGCGATGCGCCCCATCCAGACAGCAATCACGACCTGCGCACAGGAGATGCCCAGGCGAAACAGGTTATACCAGAGCGGGTAAGGCTCAGGAAAGACCCCCACCAGTTGCAAGGGCGCCGCCAGAATGTCCAGCACAGCCGCACCAAAGGCCACCAGGATGAGCCAGAACACCCAGCGCCAATGGCGTCGAATGCCAACGATGAGCAGAGCGATAAACACCAGCAGACCGACCAGAAACAGCACCACAGGCAGTGGGTAGGCAGAAGACACGTCAGGTTCGAGCAAGAGTACCTGGGCATAGATCGCTGGATCGGTCACATAAATTACCACTAAACTAAGGGTGGTCAGCGCGAAAAAGGTGATAAGCACCCATTCCAACCGCTGCCTGAGTGTCTGTAGCTGAGTATCGTCCATTGGTCCCCTCACCTCCTGTATTGATATTCAGACGAAAGCCAGCCATCCGCGCGGCGCTGCCTGTACCGCCAGCCTCCGTACTGGCGGTACAGATGAATGCTGCGCCACTGAATCTACACCGACGCCGGGACAGTCGGCGTCTCCTGCCCCTCAGCAGCCTGCGCCGCATCGGCCCGCCTGCGCCCCGGCAGCAGCAGTGCCAGCGCAACGAGGCTCAGCGAGCCAAAGAAGATCAGCCAGAAAATGTTCTGGATGGCCCAGGTTCCTGCCTGCACAGGAATCTGCTCCTGCATCGCCCGCAGAGCCGCCGCCACGCGTGGATCGCTCGGATTGCTCCCCGAACCCGCAAGCAGCGCCTGCGCCTGGCTGGCAAGGGCGCTTGCCTGCGAGCGCGCGCGATCTGTCAAGATCGTCGTAATGATCGCTATGCCGATAGACGAAAAAATGAGTTTGGTGGAGAGAAAGAGCGATGATGCTTTGGCGAGCGCCTCACCCTTCAAGGCTTCCAGCGCCAGCGTCTGCACCGGAACATTGATCATAGCGAAGCTCAGGCCAACCAGCAGCAGCCCCCAGCGCAGCGCATCAGGCCCGGCAACCGCCGGAACCGGCGTCCCGGCCTGCGCCGCCGCCAAAAGCTGGCTGGCCGTTGCCGTGGGCTGAATCGTTCGCGCCAGCAGCCACGCGCTCAGCACCCCCAATACCGCCGCGAGCATGATCACCCAGCGCGGCCCAACGGCGCGATAGAGCGCGGCGGAGACAACTGTCCCGACAATGGTTCCGACGCCAAAGGGTACGAGCGCCAGGCCGGTATCAAGCGCGGAAAGATGTGGCAGCCGCACCGCCTCGAAGTAGAGCGGCAGCAGCACCAGCAAGCCGAACGAGATGATCGCCGTCGCCCAGGTAAAAAGGCTGCTCACCAGGAAATCGCGCCGTCCAAGCTGCCGAAGGTCCAGCGCGGGATCGCGGCTGAGCCGCAGCGCGAAGTAAGCGAAGATGCCCAGGAGCAGCGCGCCCGCGCCCAGCAGCGCCCATACCAGCCAATAGCCCCAGCCATAGAGATCGCCGCCAGGATTCGTCGGCGTCACCGTATCGGGATTCGTCTGTGTTACCAGCTTGAGCGCGTACACGACCGCGATGATGCCCAGTGTCGAAAGCGCCAGGCCAGTGTAATCAAAGCGTTTGCCGCGCGTTTCACCTGGCTCCTCGCTCGGCAGCGCCACCAGCGCCGCCGCCACCGCCAGGACGCCAACCGGCAGATTCACAAAGAAGAGGCTGTGCCACACGAAGGCATCATTGAGCCACCCACCAAGGATGGGGCCAAAGATGGGCGCGAGCAAGATCGGCACAGCCACCACCGCGCTGGCTCTGGCGCGCTCCTCCTGCGGAAAGGCATCGAAGGCCAGCGCCGGACCAATCGGCAGCAGGATACCGCCGCCGATGCCTTGCAGCACGCGAAACGCGATCAGCCACCCGATGCCCGGCGAAATGCCGCAGAGAGCCGATCCGATGGTGAAGACGCCGATACCAAGAATAAACATCCGCTTGCGCCCGAAGCGGTTGGCGAGATAGCCGCCGACGGCAACCACAGCGGCGCTTGCCAGGAAGAAGCCAGTGATGATCCACTGCGCCGTATTCACATCGGTATGCAGATCGCTGCGAATGGGTGTGAGAGCGACGGTGACAATGGTTGTGTCCAGCACCACAGGAATCAGCCCCAGTGCGGCCACCAGGGCAATGAGATAGCGATTGTTCTTCATGGCGTACCCCTTTTCGATACGATACGTTATCGTTTCATTTACTGAGAAGAGTATACCAGAAGCGAATATAAAAACGCAATAGTTTCGTATCGAAATCAGGGTCTTTTTTACAAAAGACTTGACATTTGCTCTTTGCTTCTGTTATATTGTTATCTATGTAACAATATAACAGAAGCATCCAGATGATCTTTCTTCTTGAGAACCAGGCGAGGATGTTATGAACAACCACGAAGACTCGCCCCGCGCGGGCGAGCGAAGCCTGCCTATCGAGCGTGTGCAGATTGGGGCGCGCATGGAGAAGCGCATGGTCAAAGTCCTGAAAGGACTGGCCGAATATCTCGATCTCTCTCTCGGTGATCTGCTCGAAGGGATAGTATTGCATGCCTTTGAGAACAAATCCCCCTTTAGCGAAGAAACCCTGCGGCGCATCGAGCAATTAAAGGAGGTCTACGGCATGGACTACGGCGCGAGCGCGAGCCATCGCCTCACCGAAGCGCCCCCACACAGCGAGGGGCGCTAAGCGAAGTAAGCGCGCCTGGTGATGATCGTTGGCGAGCCGCAGAGGCTCGCCAATGCAAACACGGGAAAGGAGACCACCATGTCTTTCACCGCTCAGCGTGTAACCCGAACGCGGGTGATTCATCTTTCCGCAGCCCCCCGCCAGGTCTTTCCGCTCTTTGAGCCAGTTGGCGAAAAAGCCTGGGCGGAAGGCTGGGAGCCGACCATGCTCTTTCCCGCTGACGGCACAGCGGAGCCAGGCGCTGTCTTTACGGCTCGTCATCCAGAGGGCGAAAGCATCTGGATCATGCCTCTCTATGACCCGGCCAGTTTCCATCTCGCCTACTTCAATGTGGCGCACGGCTCGCGGGTAGGGAACATCGAGATTCAATGCCGGGAAGCGCCAGGCGGAACAACAGACGCCTCCGTGAGCTACACATTTACCGCGCTGAACGAACCAGGAAACGAGTTTATCGCCAACTTCACCGAGACGCACTACGAGGAGATGATGGCTGCCTGGGAGCGCGCCATCAATTACTATCTGGCGCATGGGCGTGCTTTGCGGCATCATCAGTACTAGATTCATTGACAGGCGCAAATCTATAGGCTAGACTGGCAGCATCTCAACAAGGAAGCAAGAAGCAAGGCCACAGATTGGGCTGCGCCTCTTCATGGGTAGAGTTGGTTGTCCACGCTAGGTTCTTCATAGCGAAGAATGAGGAGATTCAGTTCAGATGAACAGTCAGCCGCTCAACACATTTACGCAAACCGCCCTCACTGAAGAGCAGCAGCAACCATCTCTGCTTCCCCGTCAAACGCGCCCTGCTGGCTCTGGCTGGCGGCTCTGGAAAGCCTGGCTCTGGCTCACCGGCCCGCGCCCGGCAAGCTTCGACAAGTCCATCGCGGCCCAGGAGCGTCTGCGCCGCTCTCGATTGATCAGCGCCCTGCTGGTGCTGATCGTCATTGCTATCCCCACCCTGGTCCCCAGCGCGCTGGTGCAGCCGTTGATCTGGTATCCGCTCGTTGCTCTCGCCATCGGCGGGATCGTGGTGGCGCTGCTCAACCGGAGCGGTATCGTCACCACAAGCGGCTTTGCTTATATCGTCCTGGTGGACGGAGCCATCGCCGGGTTTTTATATATCAAACCAATCTTTACGTATGGGAATATCCCCAATCTTGATCTCTTTATCCTGACCATCTTGATCGCCGGTATGATCTTGCCACGCCAGCTTATCCCTGTGGTCGCGGCGCTGCACATCTGTCTGATTGTCGCCATCTTCAACCTCAAACCTCACGACATCTATCTGCAAGCGGGCATCGCTGCCTACTTTCATGGGCAGCAGTACACCGCCATCGTCAACGCGCTGCTCCTTCAGATCACGGGCGCGGGCATTTCCTGGCTTCACGCCTGGAGCGTGAACCGCGCCATCGTGCGCGCCAGCCACGCCGAAGAACTGGCTCAAGCGCACGCGCACATTGATGAGCAAGCGCGCCAGATCGCCGCGCAGAAACACCGCCTCGAGCAAGGCATCCACGCGCTGCAAGCCGTCCAGGCCCGCGTCGCCAATGGCGAATACAGCGCCCGCGTCTCCTTGCAGGGCAACGAACTCCTGCCCCTGGGCGTCAGCTTCAACATCATGGCCGAGCGCCTGAGCCGGGTCGAACGCATCGAACAGGACCATCACCGGCTGGAACAGGCGGTGCAGCAGGCCGTGGAGGTCTGCGAACGGCTGGGGCGCGGGATTGCGCCTGGGGCGCTGCGCGCCACCGGCACGCCAGTAGATCGCATCGTGCCGTTTCTGGCGCGGGTGCAGCACCTGCTAGGTCAACTCGTGCAGGGCAGTGCCCTGGCCGAAGACTTGCGGGCCGTGATGCAGCACCAGCACGACTATCTCTCGGAGTTAGAAAATCAACTCTTCACTTCGCTCTCCCTGGCAAAAGACCTCGCCATCGAAACAGCGCAGGTACCTTCGCGCCCACCAGAGGAGCGCATCAGCGGGGGACTGAGCATGTACATCGCAAGGGCTGGTGGGCCGCCCGGCGCTCAGGAGCAGGAAGAAAGCCGACGAGCGGCTTTGGAGCACATCAAAAACGTTTTTGATAAGCACATCGCCCTGCTGGAGCAGGCGAGAAAGTATTGTACCCAGGCCAGCGACCTGGGAAGGCGCTGCACGATGGGCGCGCGGCTTCTGAGCCAGCAGCTCAAAGAGGCGAGCTAATGGATACCGACCAGGAACCCGATCTGCAAGGGTGGCTCAATCGCATTCTGCTGATTGACATCCTGCAAATGCTCAGCCTTTCGGGGCAGACCGGCGCACTGGAACTGAGCCAGGGCTGGAACACGCGCAGCATCTTCTTTCAAGAAGGACGGCTGACCTATATTTCGCAAGGCGCTCGCCCGCTGAGCCTGGGCGAACTCCTGATGAAATCGGGCCAGATCACCCAGCAGCAGTACGACTTTCTCGCGCAGCGCGCCCGTCAGACCGGCAGCAGTTTCGCTCGCCTGGTGGTTGATTCCGGCCTCATAACGCCCGAAGACGTGCGCGCCTGCGCCGAGCAGCAGATCGAAGAAGCGATCTACAGCCTCTTTCTCTGGCGCGACTGTGCCTTCCGTTTTTACTGTGGCGAGCCGGAAACGCTGGACCTGGAAAACGCCCTGCCGGTGGACATCTCCAGCGAACGCCTGATTATGGAAGGCACGCGGCGCGTGGACGAGTGGAGCCGCCTCAGCCCCATCATCCCTTCGCTGCGCATGATCTTTCACCCTGCCGTACCGTTTGAGTACGCAGCGGAGGACCAGCTTGATAGATTGGAAGCGCGCGATCAGCGTATCCTCAGCCTCGTTGATGGCCGTTCCGACGTGATTGCCCTGGCAGCGCGGGCGGGCATGACGCGCTTCGATGTTATGCGCAGCCTGGCCGCCCTGGTTAACAGCGGGCTGATTGGCGCCAGCCTACCCAGCAAGCCACAGATCATCGAACTCTTCAAGCTGCTGCTGGAGACCATTTATAAGAAACTCACCCTTTTTGGCTATACCCCCGTTGCCCGCCAGTTCGAGCAAGAACTCAACACGTTCTCGCAGCAGCATGGCTTGAAAGTTCGCATGTATACCGGCGCGGTGACGTTGACCGATCTGGATACCCTCATCGGCGCGACGGCGCTCATTGACCTTTATAAACTATTTATGAATATCCAGATGAATTACTTCAGTAAAACGCTGCCGCCGGAAGTCTCGCAGGGCTTGTTGCAGGGCCTCTATCACTACGCCAGCCCCGAACTGCAAGAACTCATGCGCTTGTATGATTTCTACAGTCCTGATGGGACGGTGGCGTATCATGGTTTTATTGAATAAGCAATTCCCAACAAAACAAACAAAAAACCCTTGACACATACCCTTGCCTGTGCTATAGTGGAGACAGCTTCAGGTTTGCACCTTATTCCCACCCTGGCGCTCCTGCTTTGTGTGACACGGCTCATCCCCATCGCTCGACCAGCGCAAACGACAGGGGACCAAAAACCCGACGACACCTGACCAGCAGCACTCTATGCTCGATCTCTGTCTGAGCCGTATCACGTTGTCATTCAGCATTCAGTGCAAAGAAAGTGGTAATGTAAGGCTGTGCCAACCGGCCACTACGGATCGCGCAGCGCCCCCCTTCACATCGAGAGTACCGCCTCGATCCGCCGAGGACACCGACAAACAAACAGGCCATCTATGCAGCTTTCTAGCCCATTGACGGGCTAAGCTGCTATTCCACCAAACAGGACAGCTATGCAGCATTTTTCACGCAACACCCCCAATGGTGCGCCCTTGAGCGCCGCCCCTGGTCAGATTGACCAGCCCGATTTCGCCGATACCCCGGACAACGGGAACGGCGCCCCTTATCCGCCCAGGCGCGGCGAAGGGGGCTATGGCGCGGCAACGATTGAACGCCGCAGCGACCCGACTGGCGTCAAACACCACATCAACATCACCGAACTCGAAAACAAAACGCTGGCCGAACTGCGCGACATCGCCCGCGACCTCGATCTCTCCGGCTACACCGCCCTCAAAAAGCAAGACCTGATCTTCCGGCTGCTCCAGGCATACACCGAGCAGCAGGGCAACATCTTCAGTGTCGGGCTGCTGGAGATCGTCGAGGAAGGCTTCGGCTTCCTGCGCCCGGATCGCTTCTCGCCGGGCAGCACCGATGTCTACGTCTCACAATCGCAGATTCGTCGCTTTGGCCTGCGCACCGGCGATATGGTTTCCGGCCAGGTACGCCCGCCCAAAGACAACGAAAAGTACTATGGCCTGCTGCGCGTCGAAGCCGTCAACGGCATGGACCCGGAGGTTGCCAAGCGCCGACCCCATTTCGATAACCTCACGCCGATCTTCCCCACCGAGATGTTCAACCTGGAAACCGTTCCACAGAACCTCCCTGGTCGGCTCGTCAACCTCGTGGCGCCTATAGGGCGCGGCCAGCGCGCTCTGATCGTCTCGCCGCCCAAGGCGGGCAAGACGATCATGCTTAAATCCATCGCCAATTCGATTACCACCAACTACAACGACATTCACCTGATGATCGCTCTCATCTCCGAGCGCCCCGAAGAAGTCACCGACATGAAACGCTCGGTCAAAGCGGAAGTCTACAGCGCCACCTTCGACGAAGCGCCAGAAATGCACATTCGCGTCGCCGAAATGGTCATGGAGCGCGCCAAGCGCCTGGTGGAAGGCGGGCGCGATGTCGTCATCTTATTGGACAGCATCACCCGTCTGGCTCGCGCCTATAATCAGGTCATCCCCCAGAGCGGGCGCACCCTCTCCGGCGGCATGGACCCCAGCGCCCTCTATCCGCCCAAGCGTTTCTTTGGCGCGGCCCGCAACATCGAAGAGGGCGGCAGCCTGACGATCATCGCCACCTGCCTCGTTGACACCGGCAGCCGCATGGACGATGTGATTTACGAAGAGTTTAAGGGTACCGGCAACAGCGAAATCACGCTGGACCGCAAGCTCTCTGACCGCCGCGTCTTCCCGGCCATTGACATCACCCGTTCCAGCACGCGCCGCGAAGAGCAGTTGCTTGACGAGAAGACTCTGCGCGCCGTCGTCGTCATGCGCCGCATGTTCAGCACCCTGGCTGAGCAGCGCGGCATGGAAGCGATGGAAGCGGTTCTTACCTCGATGTCCAAAACCAAGGATAACCAGGAGTTCCTTGCCAACCTCAACCAGAGCATTAGATAGCAGGCGGTTATAACCGCCTGCCTACCCATTGCGCCTATACAACTTGACGCGCCGTTCCCCTCAAGGCTATACTCAGCCCCTGGGAGGAGCGGCGCGTTGGTGTATCTGAATGGCGATCATCCGCATGAAACAAGCGACTTGCAAAGCGAGGTGCAGGCATGGCTAGCCCTGAAGTATCTGGATTCCGCCGCCAAGGCAAGCGGCAGAGGCGCGCGAGCGAGGCGCAGCCGAGCGAGCATGGCCGCGCCCAGCAGCGGCCCGCGACCGAGCGCAGCGAGGGAGAATGCGGGAACTGGGCTGCGCGAGCGACCAACGGGAGCGAGAGTGCCGAGGCCCAGCCGAGGCAAGCAGCCCAGGCCGCAGGCCCAGTTCCCGTAAGGGCCGCTCCCCAAAGGGGCGGTCAAGCGGCTCTGGCGAAGCCCTCCCCGAAGGGGGTGGCGCTCCCCCTGGCAGGGGCGCTGCTTCTGGTGGGGCTGCTGGCGACGCTGCTCATCACTGGCGGAATCCCCACTGCGCACGCCGATGGCCCGGTCCTGACCGTTTCCAGCAGTACCACCAACCCCGGCGGGACCGTCACCGTGAGCGGCTCCGGCTGGGCGCCCGCCAAGCACTATGACCTCTACGTCTACGGGCAATCAAAGTGCAGGCCCAACCCTATCTGCGCTCCGCCAGAGGGAACGAAAAAAATCAACTCACGTCCGGTGAACATTACGAGCGGCGGCAACCTCAGCAAGTTTGATTTCACCTTCATTCCCAAAGCGGGGGCAACGACCTATGTTTTTACCGTCATCGCCGATTATCCAGCCGACACCCCCTTTAGCGCCTCGGTGCTGGTTCAGGTCGTACCCGCTGGCACGCCGCCTTCTGGCACGCCGGTCAGCAGCAGCCCAACCGCCGCGCCCACCAGCGCCCCCACTACAGCAGTCCCGGCTTCGCCAACCACCACCAATCAGAACGGGGCGACTCCCGGCAATCAATCAACCAACACCCCCACCGGCGGCAACACGCTGGCGATTGTGGTCGTCATTATCCTCCTCTTGATCGCTATTATCGTCCTGATCGGGCTATTGATCGTGCTGCCGCCCAAGCGCCGGGCTATTCGCGCCGCCTGGTATGGCGCCAGCCCTGGCGGAACCGGGGGCCGCAGATACGGCGCGTCCGGCCCGGCAGGGCCAGGCCCACGCAGGACCACCGGCGGATACCCGCCGATTGGCGAGCAAGAACCGCCAGCCTGGATGGGTGGCGTAGCCCAATGGGACGACGAGCCGCGTTCGCCGCGTGGCAGCCGCCCACTGCCTCCCCGCCCCCCCCGGCGGCCACCGGGCAGCGATTATTAGTTGAGAACCAATCAACCAGAAGTGTCAAGAGGGGCGCTGGTTTGACCAGCGCCCCTCTTGACACCCTTCTCTATAGTGAATGTATAGAGGAAAATATGAGGAGGGATCTTATGCCTTTCAGCTTCCGACGTAAGCCACAGGATGCTGATCACGCCGCAGCGGATGCGAAATCAGGCCGCCGGGCCTGGTTGGGCGGACGCCGTATGCTGACCAACACCCCCTATATCCTGCCAAAAGATCAAGCCGAAACAGACCGGCTCGACTTCCAGCATTATCTGCTGCGATTCGTGGCCGGAGGCAACTACCGCGCTCCTATCCGCCAGCCCCGGGCCATCCTCGATGTCGCCTGCGGAACTGGCATCTGGGGCCGCGAAATGGCCCAGCAATTCCCGCGCGCGCGGGTGGTTGGCTTCGATATTGATCGCGGCCCGCTGGACCGCTCCCTGAAAATCCCTGGGCCAGGCGGCCAGTTCCCCGCAAACTTTCGCTTCCAGACTGCCGATGCCCTCAAGCCGTTCCCGTTCCAAAACGAAACATTTGACTTTGCGCATGCCCGCTTCATCGCCACATTCGTTCCTATTGACCGCTGGCCGCACGTTGTCGGCGAAATGATGCGCGTCCTCAAGGGCGGCGGCGCTATCGAGATCGTTGATATGGAGCGCCCACCCACCAATTCGAGTCCGGCATATAGGCAGCTCTCCAAAATAGGAACACAGCTTATGATCGAGCGAAACCTCTACATCGGGGTGGAAGACCATCTGGTGAAACATCTCAGCCAGGCCGGGGCGCAGCACATCCAGCAGCGAAAATTCACCATCGGGACCGGGCCACAGGGCCAGCAGCAGCAGCAACTGCTGGCCGATGATCTGTTTGCCGCCATAGAGCATCTGAAAGGAATTATCACCAGACAGGGGTTGCTCAGCGTAGAGGTCTACGAGAGCCTGGTTGAGCAGGCGCGCCAGGAAGTTCCACAGATGAGCATTACGATGCCCATCGTTTTTGCATTCGGCACAAAGCTCTAAACATGCGCGGAGTTGGTGGCGATCTTGCATCGCTGGTGACGCAAAAACACCTTCTCTCGTCATATATCCCTGTGTGTAGTTACATTTGAGGAGTTGTATGGCGACGAATACCGCTGAGTCGAAGGCGCAGGAGGCATCGGGAGTTCGGCTTGCGCGCCTGGTAGGCCGAAAAATCTCCCTGTTCGGGCTGCCGGGGCGCGAGGCGCTCTTGCTCGCAGCCATTCTCGCTGGAGCCGCCGCGCTGCGCTTGACGCTGGCGGCGCGCGGCTGGCCCTATAGCAACAGCGACGAGGCCAACACCGGCTTGATGGGCATTGACATTCTCTGGCATGGCGCGCGCCCGGCCTTCACCTATGGCATTCATCACGTCGGCGCGCTCGACGCCTATCTTCAGGTTCCCTTCTTCCTGGCGTTTGGCCCAACGAATTTCGCCATGCACGTCACTACGGGCGTCCTCATGCTCCTCTTCCTCTTCGTACTCTATCTCTTCACCCGCGCGGTCTATACACCGCTGGTCGCCGGTGTGACCACGCTGCTGCTGGCTCTTGGCCCCTATCAAGAACTGTTCTATGGCCTGCGCGCCGGACACTATGCCCAGGACATGCTGCTGCTGGGCGCGCTGCTCCTGTGGCTCACGTTCCAGCGCCTGCGGCGTCCGGCGCGCGCCTGGGCGCGCTGGACGCTGGACCTGGGCATCGGCCTGGCAGCGGGTCTGGCCCTGTGGGGGACGATCCTGCTGCTCCCCTTTGTCCTGGCAGCGGGCCTGGCGCTCAGCGTAGAGGGCGCGCGCAGTTGGCGAGCCAGGGCGTCAAAACACCACACATGGCATCTTTCCGGCCAGGCGCTGGCTGTGCTGGCCGCAGCCACCATCGGCATGCTCCCGCTCATCATCAGCATAGGCGCCACACACGGGGCTATCTTTACTGAAGCCTTGCAGGCTTCCGAGGGCGCCGCGCCTGCCGGACCACTGGGCGGGCTGGCGGCGCTGGGTCAGCAAATCGCCGCCACGTTCCTGATCGGTCTGCCCCTCATGCTTGGCAGCGAGACTATCTGCCAGCATTGCGCGCTCTGGCCCTATCCGGGCAGCCCCCTCACGCTCTCCCAGGCGTTGCCAGCGGCGCTGGTTGGCGGGATGATCTCGTTACTGGTGGTCGTCTGCTGGTTCATCGCTGCTGTACCGCTGGCGCGCCGCGCCTGGCAAGCGTTCCGACCCGGCGCTCTCGCCGACCCGCTGTCCAGCCTGGATCGGGCACGCGCCTGGGGCCGGGCCATGCTGGTCATTGGCGGCGGATTGACCATCCTGCAATACCTCAGCACGCGCTCCTCCTACGCCTTCTCCGACACATCCATCCGCTACATTACCAGCATCTACCTCTGCATGCCGCTCATCGCGGAGCCGCTTTGCCAGGGGGCGCGGCGGCTCTGGCGCTGGGCCAGCGCGCGTGGGCGCGGCTATGCCCCCGCGCGCCCGCGTGTGATCGCCTGGCTGGCAGCCGGATTGCTCCTCGCGCTCTTCGCTGTGCATATCGGCGGGGCTGCGCAGGCTGTGCGAGAAAGCGCCAACACGCAGCGGTATGGCGTCCCTGCCGGGACAAGAGATACACAGCTTCTCGCCTTTCTGGAGAGCCATCACCTCACGCGCTTCTATACCTCCTGGTGGGTCTGCTATCGGCTCATGTTCGACGCGCAAGAGCAGGTCAGTTGCGCCGTCGTCAGCAACACCAACGCTTTCGCGCCAGGGTTCAACCCACTTCCAGCTTATGCAGCCGCTGTTACATCCGCGCCGCATCCCGCCTATGTCTTCGACCTGACCACCACCGAGGTAAACCCCGCTGTGCCGCGCCAACTCACCGGCCTTATCGCTTCGGGCGATCCGCGCCTGGCAGGCTACACCTCCGCCATCGTCAACGGCTACATCGTTTTCTATTACGCTAGCAGCCAATCTACATAAGCTAGCTTATTCACGTTGCCGCCGCTGGCGCAGCTTGCACATTCCAGACGGTATAGCCAGGCCCGCGCGCCCCTGGCAAGAGCAGAGCCTGCTGTGCCAGCGCAGCAACAGCGGCGCTGGCATTTGCCGGGCCATAGACAATCAGCAGGCGAGCATGCGAAGCGATCAACGCTTCAGCAAGGCTGGCCGGGGCTATGGCTGCGGCAGCGTTCAGTTCGGTGGCCTGCCCATGCCAGCCATCTTGCTGAGCATAGAAGACGAACGCATAAAAATCGGTACTGCTGCTGTCTATCACCGCCACTGGAGTGTCTGGCGCGCGCGAACCAAGCTCATTGGCGGCCAGATAGGCCGGGCGCACGAGCGCCCCATAAGCGGCCACGCGCTGCATGGCAAGCGGAAGATACCAGATGAGCAGCGCCGCCGTCGCCAGGGCAAACGCGCCAGCCATCGGTAAACGCTGGCCTACACGCATATGGCGCTGCCCAACGGCACGCCAGAGCAGCCGCGCGCCAGCCACCAGCAGACCGGACACTCCGACAATGATCACCGGAAGCGAGAGCAGCGGCAGGCGCAGATTGCCGGGCGCGAAAGGCCGCAAGAAAGCCAGCGTCAGCAGATCGCCCAGCAGAAAGGCGAGCAGCAGCCAGGCGAGTTCACGGCCTCGCCTGGCCTGCCAGCCCAGCCAGAGCAACCCGCCGAGCGCCACCATGCCGCCAACCAGACCCAGGCGAAGCTGCCAGGCAGGCCATTCCTCGCCAAGTACTGCCAGCAGGGATGCAGGGTCCAGCGTTGGGGTCAGCGTCTCGATGCCAACAGGGCTGACGTTGCGATTCACCCCAATCCAGAGCAGCGGCGCCCAGGCCAGCGCCAGCGCGCTCCCGGCGGCATAGCGCCAGGTCAGACTGTCCGCGCGCCAGCGCCGCCAGAGCAAGAGCAGCCAGATGAGCAGCGCCAGCAGCCAGCCCTCGTAGCGTGTCAGCCCGGCCAACCCCAGGACCAGCGTAAGCCAGCGAATCTTGTCCGGCGCGAGCGCCAGCCAGAGGGCCAGGAACGCCAGCGTGAGAAATAGCCCCTCTTGATAGGGAACCACGCTGAACGTCACAAAAAGCGGATCGAGCGCCAGCAAGAGCGCGCCCAGGTAGGCGACAGGCGCGCCAAAGGCGCGGCGCAGCAAGAGCCAGAAAGCCAGCGCCGCTGTTGCGCCGAAGAACGCGCTGAGCAGCCGCACCGCCAGAATCGAATCGGCCACGCGCGTCAGCAGATAGATCACCACCTGAAAGAGCGGTGTCCAGGGTGTGTTGAAGGGATGAGCGCGGTTCGTAAAGCGCCCATAGGCGTCAATGTCATAGAGCAAGGGATAGCGCAGGACCAGCGTCAGACGCAGCGCCAGCGCCACCAGAGTGACAAACACCCCGGGCCAGGCTGCGGCCCAACGCCAGCCGGTGATGATGCGCCGCGCCTGTAGCCAGCGCGGCGCACGCCATCTCAACAAAAGGTTGGTGGAAAGCGGAAGGTCTCGCTCCATAGCATCCCTCCACTCTCTATTACGTTCGCACTTTACGCGCCCATAAACGCTAGCCCACGCCTGCCAGCAGCCGCTCGAACTCGGCCAGCGCGGCAGCCTCCCCCACCTGCGCCACCAGCGCCGCGTACAGCAGCCGCAGATATGCCCCCTGCGCCACTAACAGCGTGTTGCGCGTCATCCGGCTGATACTCGCCAGCGGCGCTTCCAGCACGCGGCGCGCGACTTCCAGTTCTGTCAGGGTAAAGAACCCCAGCGTCAGCGCAGGCGTGCTGTATAGCTTCGTCGGGTCGGGTCGCTGCCGCAGGGCGCTCTGCACTGCCAGCGGCGTCTGCTCGCCGCTGAACAACGCCGGTCGCCTCCAGGCACGCAGGAGCCGCGCACGCAGCGGCGCGGGCAGCGGTCCACTCAGCAGGCGCAAGCCCGCCTCCCGGCGCAGCGGGTTGGTGTGGAGATAGCGACCAGAGGGAAACGACGGACGA